>CBDUAS010000040.1:0-11803 GCA_965365185.1 uncultured bacterium
GTCTACTACCCCGGGCTCGAGGATCACCCCGACCACGCCCTGGCAAAGCGGCAGATGAAGGGCTTTGGCGCCATGATCAGCTTCGAGGTCGACGGCTACGACGCGGTCAAGACCGTCCTTGACGCCGTGGAGATCTGCGTCCTCGCCGAAAGCCTCGGCGGCGTGGAGACGCTGATCTCGCACCCCGCCTCGATGACACATGCCTCGATTCCCGCGAAGGTGCGCCAGGAACGCGGCATCGGCGACGGTCTGGTGCGCATCTCGGTCGGTATCGAGGATGCCGACGACCTCCTCGACGACCTGAAGCAGGCGCTGGACCGGCTGCTCTGAGCCGCCGGAACGCGGAGTCGCCGCGCTACTCGCCGGCCTCTCCGCCGAGGGTCTCGCTGATCCACGCCAGGTAGGCGGCGGCCCCTCCGGCCACCGGCAGGGCGACGACCTCGGGGCAGTCGTAGGGGTGCTTGTCCTGGAGCGTGGCGCTGAGGGCATCGAGCCGCTGCGCGTCCGTCTTGCAAACCATCAGCACCTCGGGATCGTCGTGAACCTCACCCTCCCAGAGGTACAACGAGCGCACGCCGGGCACGATATTCACGCACGCCGCCAGCCGGCGCTCGATGAGGACGGCCGCCAGCTCCGCGGCGGTCGACTCGTCCGGCGCCGTGCTCAATACCACCATCGCCTGGTTCGACATCGGTCCCTCCGAGCGCGGCGCAAGGGATCGTATTTGCCGCGAACGCTTGTCCGGGCGACGACCCGCCTGCTAGCATCCCGATCGCTGAGCACGGCGCTGCCGACGGCGCCTTGAGCTTAGGGGCGAATGCGGAAACGCGTGGATTGAGCGAGATGCAAACCGCATCCCGGCGAGCGTCGTCAGCAAGCCTGGAGTCTACCGCACTGCCGTGCTCCCTTGCCTGCCCCCCGGTATCCCACGTTCTCACCGTCTGCCGTCAGCCATGCCCCTGATCGAACACATCCACGCCATCGAGATCCTGGATTCCCGCGGTAACCCGACGCTCGAGGTCGACGTCATCGCCGACGACGGGAGTATCGGCCGCGCCGCGGTACCCTCCGGTGCTTCGACCGGCCACGCGGAGGCGCTCGAGCTGCGCGACGGCGACGAGGACCGTTACAACGGCAAGGGCGTGCTCAAGGCAGTCGCCAACGTGAACGGCCCCCTCTACGACGCGCTGGTGGGCATCGACGTCACCGACCAGATACTCGTCGACCGCGTCCTTCTGGAGCTCGACGGCACCGAGAACAAGTCGAACATGGGGGCGAACGCGCTGCTGGGTGTATCGCTGGCGACGGCGAAGTGCGCCGCGAGCGCCAGCGGCTTGCCGCTGTTCCGCTATCTCGGCGGCGCACACGCGTCGATCCTCCCGGTGCCGCTGCTCAACGTGGTCAACGGCGGCGCCCACGCCGACAACGACCTCGACGTACAGGAGTTCATGCTGGCGCCGGCAGGCTTCGACACGTTCCGGGAGGCGCTGCGCGCCGCTGCCGAATGCTTCCACGCGCTGAAGGGGCTGCTCAACGAGAAGGGGCTGAGCACCGGCGTCGGCGACGAGGGTGGCTTTGCGCCGGAGATCTCCAATGCGCGCGACACCCTCGACCTGCTGATGGCTGCCATCGAGGCCGCCGGGTTCCGCCCCGGCGAGCAGGTGTACGTGGCGCTGGACGTCGCCGCGGGCGAGGTCGGCAGTGAGGACGGCCCACCGTATCGCCTGCCCGGCGAGGGTTTGCCGGAGGCCGACGCGGAGGAGCTCATCGACTGGTATGCCTCCCTGGTGGCCGACTATCCGCTGGTTTCGATCGAGGACGGCCTCGGCGACGAGGACTGGGGGGGCTGGAAGAAGCTCACCGACGCGTTGGGATCGAGGGTGCAGCTCGTCGGCGACGACCTGTTCGTCACCAACACCGAGCGCATCCGGCGGGGCCTGAAAGCCAACATCGCCAACGCCGTGCTCAACAAGCCCAACCAGATCGGCACGCTGACGGAAACCATGGCAGCCGTCAGCCTGGCGCGCTCACGCGCCTACGGCGCGATGATCTCCCACCGCTCGGGCGAGACCGCGGATACGACGATCGCCGACCTCGCCGTCGCCTCCGGATGTGGTCAGATCAAGGCCGGGTCGGCCTCGCGCGGCGAGCGCGTCGCCAAGTACAATCGCCTGCTCTGGATCGAGGAAGCTCTGGGCGAGACGGCGAGCTTCGCCGGCGCTTCGACCTTCCGTCAGGCCGTGGAGTTCTAGCCGGTGCGCGTCCGCATTCTCATTCCGCGACGGAGGCCGAAGAAGCTCGTCAGCCGCCGTCGCAGCAAACGCTCCGGCCAGATCGCACTCATCGTCGTTGCCATATCGGTTCTCGGTAGCCTGTACGCCCTCATCGGCGATAGCGGCTTGCTGGCAGTGATGCGCATGCGCGCGCGGGCCCACCAGTTCCGCTACCAGATCGCCGCCATGGAGCGGGAGAATCGGGAGCTGCTCGAGACCATCAAACCGCTGCGCGAAGCGTCGCCGGACGCGATCGAGAAGCTGGCTCGCGAGAAGTTCTTCATGATCCGCCCGGGCGACACGGTGTACATGTTGCCGAAGGAAGAGCCAGCGCCCGCGCAGGCGGAAGCGGAATCGGTTTCGCCGACCGGCCCGACGCTGTTCCGCCGGCGCTGAACGGCGATGGCGCGCGTCGGCATCTTCGGCTGGGGCATCGTCGCTCCCAAGAGCCCCAACATGGAGGCGTTCGAACGCAACCTCGAGAAGGGAGACTCCTGGCTGAGCCCCTTCGACGGTTTCGGGCCGTCGACGTTTCTCGTCGGCGACCCCGACTTCGACTTCGAGGACTACCGCGGCTGGGTCGAGGAGCGTTTTCCCCCGAGCAAGTTCTTTCAGCTCCAGCAGAAGATGGGGCACACAACGCTCTACGCGCTCGGCGCCTTCATCCAGGCACTGCAACAGAACCCCGGGATCGAACAAACCCTGCAGGACCTGGGCTCCGAAGCCGAAGTCCTGATCGGCACCGGCGTCGGTGACCTGCCGACCCAGTACGACGAAAGCCTCGGGCTGCGGGACGCCCAGCGACGCTGGAACCGCTTCTGGGCCGATCCGCAGCGCAACGCCGACAGAGGCGCTTGGGAGCGGGCCGACGCGTCGGGTCGCGCCGAGATGGCGGACGAGTGGTCCGTGCCCACCGATCCGCGGGAGCTGCCGGAAGACAGCTTCGAACGCGAGACCGCGTACGCCGCTTGGGACGACTTCTGGATGCGTCGCTCCGAGCAACTGGAACAGTACCTGCAGGAGTTCGGCGAGATCGAGTCGCACGGTATCGAGGGCGACATCCACGCCAGCAAGCTGCACGTCATTCGCAAGAAGAAGAGCGAGTTCGCCCGGCTGCAGGGCAAATGGAACGCTCCGACCCCGCCGTGGCTGTCGGTTTCGGCCAACCTGATCTGGAACATCGCCAACACACCGGCGGCCCAGGTGTCGATGATGGGTGGGATCACCGGGCCAGCGTACGCTCCCGTCGCCGCGTGCTCTTCGTTCGGGGTCGGTTTGAAGCTGGCACGGCAGGCGATCAACTGCGGCGATGCCAAGGCGGTGGTCGTCGGCATGTCGGATCCGGCGCCCCACCCCATCCTTGTAGCAGCCTTCTACCAGGCCCGGGTCCTTGCCGCCGACCGTCGGCCCTCGTTGCCGCTCACCAACCTGCGCGGCACGCACATCGCCGGCGGCGCCGTGGTGTGGATCGTCGGCGATTACGACTACATGACGGCGCAGGGCTACACGCCGCTCGGTTTGGAGATCCTCGGCGTCGGCATCAGCTCCGACGCCCAGCACATCATCACCCCCTCGCGGGAAGGGCCGCTGAGCGCCATCCGTCTGGCCATCGCCGACGCCCATGCCGAGAGCGATCGCTTCGGCACCTGGGACCTGCACGCCACCGCCACGCCGGGCGACTATCAGGAGATCACGACGCTGCGCGAGGTGTTTCCGGACTCTCTCCTGCTGACGGCACGCAAGGGAGTGTTCGGCCACGGCATGGCGGCGAGCGGCGGCTGGGAGCTCACCGCCCAGTACCTCGGCCTGAGAAACGGCTACCTCGAGCCCACGCCGCTGTCGGCGGAAGCGCTCAATCCCGCCATTCGCGATTCCCCCTACGACTACGTCTTCGGCGAGGCGCGCGAAGCGCCGGCGGGACTCGCCGGCAAGCTGTCGATGGGCATCGGCGGCATCAACGCCTGCGTGGTGTCGCGGCGCTGGAGCGAGGCTTCGGACTGATTCCGGCCGGACTCGGCGCACGAAAACAGCGCTAACCGGCAGCGACGGAGGCGACCGACTCCGAACATCTCTCGGCTACCGATAGACGTTTGCCCCGTGTCCCACCCGCAACAGAATCACGACGACGCTGTCGTCTACGATGCGACAGATCAACCGGTAGTCACCGACACGGTAGCGCCACAGGCCCGTGCGGGCGCCCGTCAGTGGCCGACCGATTCGGCGCGGATCTTCCTCCGTCGCGACCCGTTGCCGGAGAAAGGCGACGATGCGCTCACGATTCGCGACGTCGAGCTTGCGGATCTCCCGAACAGCTCGATCATCGATCTGGACGCGCCACGCCAAGGTCGTCCTCCAACTCCTCGAGCTCCCAAAGTCTGGAGGCGTTTTCCAGACGTTCGATGGCGATGTAGCGGTCCTCCATGTCCTCCAGAAATTGTGCGATCGCCTCCCTCACGTAGTAGCTCTTGGTCCTGCCGGTGCGGGCAGCGAGCGCGGCGAGCCTCTCCTCGATGTCGGGTTCCAGTCGGACGGACAGCATCGGACGCTCCTGGCGATCTTCCCTCGTGGTGACCTTCGTATTACGTGTCATACAAGTCTAACACCACGCCTTCCTCTTCGAAGAACAATCGACGAATTGTGCCGCGGTCGCCGAGAGCCGCTTGCCTACCCACGAGCAGGCGCCCCGCTCTTTGTTGACGGCCACGGGCGCTTCACGTACGCTTAAGGCTCTGGTTGCGGGGTGGAGCAGTCAGGTAGCTCGTCGGGCTCATAACCCGAAGGTCGGCAGTTCGAATCTGCCCCCCGCTACTCGTTGTAACCCGCGCCAGCAAAGGGTCTCGGCTGAATTGGCCGAGGCCCTTTCTTTGTGGGCCAACGTGAAATGCCGCGGCTATGCCACGGTTCGCGGCATCTTCCCAACGAGGCCCGTACCCCGGTCGCTTGGTGCTGCATAGAAAGAGCGGCGAGCCGTCATGGCACTGGGGGCGCGTTCGCGTCTCGTTGCCTTTGCGACTTCAACCTCACGATCGACCATCTCCCCGCATCGGCAGCATCGGATCGACGCGGGTGCTTCGGCGTGCCGGCAGGTAGCTGGCGTCGCCCGCGGTGGCGGCCAGCACGACCCCGACGATGGCGAAGGTGGCCGGGTCGGTGGGGCTGACCTCGAACAGCAGGCTCCCGAGAACACGGCTCAGCGCCAGAGCGCCGGCGCCGCCCAGCAACAACCCGATCAGAACGCTCCGGCACGAGGCCGCGACGATCATCGTCAGAATGGCCCGGGCGGTGGCGCCGAGCGCCATGCGGACGCCGATCTCCGGGGTGCGCTGCGTGACCGTGTAGGAGACAACGCCGTAGATGCCGACGGCGGCGAGCGCCAGGGAAGCTACGGCGAAGGTGCCGAGTACCAACAGCATGAAGCGGCGCCAAACGGTCAGCCGCGCCAGCCGCTCGCCGAGTGCGGCCATCTCGATCGGGACGTCCGGGGCGATAGCCCGCATCCGCTCGCGCACCTGCGGGGCGACGGTCTCGATCGTGCGGCTGAGCCCAAGCGTGAAGGTGAGCTGCTCGGTGCGGTAGGGGCGCTGAGCGGCGTGGAGGAAGACTGTCGGGTCGGGCTCCGCAGTCAGGCCCTTGTCGCGCACGTCGCCGACAATGCCGACCACGGTGGCCCAGGTTCCTTCGTAGGCGCGGTTGTCGTTGCCGAAGTTGCGGATGCGGCGGCCAATCGGATCCTCGCCGGGCCAGACCTGTTCTGCCATCGTCGCGTTGATCAGGGCGACGTGGGGCGCGCCGGCGCGATCGCGCTCGTCGAACAGACGCCCACGCAGCAGCGGGATGCCGAGGGTCTCGAAGTAGGCGCGGTCAGCGACCCGGTAGCTGACGCCGCCGGCCTGTTCGCCGCCTTCGACCTCGAGGCTGCTGGCCATCGAGGTACCGAGCAGCGGTAGCCGGTTGATGAGCCCGGCCGACTCGACGCCGGCGATCGCCTGGAGCTCGCGGGCCAGCTCGTCGAACAACAGCGCTTTCGAGGGATCGTCCGGATAGACCGCTTCGGGCAACGACATGTCGACGGTCAAGATCTGCCGCGAGCGGAACCCCGGCTCGACGCGCGTGACGCGCTCGAAGCTGCGCAACAGCAGCCCGGCGCCGACCAGGAGGATCACCGCGGCGCCCACTTCGATGACCACCATCGACTGCCAGGCGCGCCGGCCGGCGCGGGTTTGGCCGCGGCCCGACGAGCGCAACGTGGCGGCGGTCGAGGAGCGGGCGCTGCGCCAGGCCGGTGCAAGCCCGAACAACACCGATGAGCCCGCCGCCAGCGCCAGCGCGAACCCCATGACCCGGTAATCGAGCCCGACCGAGGTCGAGGCGATCTCGTCGGGCGCAAGTGCCAGTATGCCGCGAGCGATCAGCGTGCCGGTCAGCAGCCCGAGCAACCCGCCGGCGATCGCCAGCACGAGGCTCTCGACGAACATCTGTCGCACCAACCGGCCACCCGCGGCGCCGAGGGCCGAGCGCACGGCGAGCTCCGGCCGGCGGGCCATCCCACGAGCCAGCTGCACGCTGGCGACGTTTGCGCTCGCCACCAGCAGCAGCATCGCCGCGGCGCCGAACAGCAGGGTCAGCGGTTGGCGCGTCGCGCCGGCCAGCTCGTCGCGCAGGCGCACGACTCGGGCGTCGATCGCGGTCATGTCGCTGCCGTATTGCCGCTTGAGAGCGCCCGTGATGGAGCTCATTTCTCGTTGTGCTGCTTCGAGCGTGACGCCCTCGCGCAGCCGCGCGACGGTGACCCAGTTGTGGTTGCGGCGGCCCGGCGAGTACGGGCGCCAGGGAATCCAGATGTCGGATTCGGCCGGATAGTCGAAGCCCGGCTGCATGACGCCGACGACGGTGTAGGAGCTGTCGTCGACCTTCAGCTCCACGCTGCCGAAGTCCGAGCGTGCCCCGAGCTGCGTGCGCCAGTAACCATCGCTGACCAACGCCACCGGTGGGCCGCCCTCGGCTTGCTCGTCGGCGTCGAATAGGCGCCCTCGTTGCGGCGCGACGCCGAGAACCTCGAAGAAGCCGGCCGAGACGCCGCTGACCAGCGTGCGCACCGGCTGGTCACCGCCGAGCACGACGCGAGGACCCGGATAGGTCGGCGTCGTGTGCACCGCGATCGCTTCAAACGAGCGGTTCGCATCGCGCCAGTCGTAGAAGTTGGGCGTCGTGGCGTACAGGTGATTGTTCCGCTCGCTGACCTCCCAGATGTTGACGATGCGGTCGGCGCCCGGGTACGGCAATGCCTTGAGCCACACACCGTTGACGACGCTGAAGATCGCGGTCGCGGCGCCGGTTCCCAGCATCAAGGCGGTGAGCATCGCGGCTGTCGCGCCGCCGGAACGACGAAGGGTTCGAAAGGCGTAGCCGATGTCGCTGGCAAGCGTCTCCATCGCGGGGTCCTCGCATGCGGGTCAGTCGGAGATTCCCTACCGGCCCGGGCGACGTGACGCCCTGGCCGCCGGAGCGGCTGTTCGCTCCCTCGAGAATTAGACGCTCGAACCTCGGAATCCGCTTACGCCCCCCGCTACTCGGCGAAAGCCGCAACAGGAAAGGGATCCAGCCGATTGGCTGGGTCCCTTCTTGCGTGAACCGTTACTTCCGGAGAACAAACCCGTAGCGATCAACGGAGGAGCGGGGAGCCCCTGTGACCGGGAGTGGAGAGTGATGAGAGGCCTGCAGAAGATCGCCATCACCGTCTTGTGCGCACTGGCCGTCCTGTTGCTACCCGGCCCGGCCGCCGCCCAGGAGGGCTTCGAGGGTCTGTGCACGATGTTGCTGGATCAGGCGCGCGTCGAGTTGGAGGACCTCGAGCTGGCCGTCCAGGTACACCGGGAGGAAGCGCTGCTTGCCGAGGAGGTCTCCGAAATGGCCGACCGCCTGTGGCAGGATGGGGTGCTCGCGCTCGTCGCGCCGCTCGGGGCGCAGTATCGCCGGGACTCGGCGCGCGTCGTTTTGGAGCTCGCCGAGCGGATGGTCGACCGACAGCGCGCCGTCCTGGACCAACACGAGCTGGCATGCTGGGATTCCGCGACCCGGGAGGTTCCGGCCGAGCTTGGCACGATCGACCAGGCTCGGCAGCGCTACCTCGACGCCGATTGCGCCGTACGTGAGCTCGAGGTGGCCCTCGGGGGGATGGATCTGGAGTACCAGGACGAGGCGATGTCGCGCTCTCGGAGCCTCATCCAGAACGACATCGTCCCTCGCCAACAGATCCTGTTCACCGAGCGAGACGTCAACGTGGCGAGGTACCGGCTCCAAGTCGCTCGGCAGCGCGCGGCGCGTTGCCAACGCTAGGCGTTGGTTCTCAGGACGTCGTTCACCACGTGGGCACCGAGCTCGGTTGCACACTCCCGGCGGGTCGGCCCGAATCGGGCCGTGGGGAGGTCGACGGGTTGGGGGGATCGGATCGCAGCGGCCCCCTTGCCACCCCTGCCCCTCTCGACGCGACGGGGGAGCAAACGAAAGGGACCCGGTCGGTGCGACCGGATCCCTTTTCGCTTTTCGTCGCCGGCCCTGCCCGAACGCGGCGCGGCCCCGCTACATGAACGAGATCGGATGGTCGGCGAGCTGGAAGGTGAAGCGCCGCTCGCCAGGGGCGGGCGCAGACGAGCACCAGTACATCAGCAAACCGAAGTGCTTCTCCGCGCCGGCTTCGGCATCCGCCGGATCGGCGACCTCTACGTCGACCTCGAGCTCCGCCTCGCCCTCCTGAGACACCGCCCGCAGGCGGCGTGTTCCGGGTGCCAGGCGAAAACGGAACTCCTTCCAACCGTGCGCGGCCGGCTGACCCTCACCGAACGCGAACGCTTCGTCGACGGCCACCTCTCCGTCGATCATCACCCGGATGTCGACCGGGCTGACCTCGGAGCTTTGATTGCTGATGGTGAGCACGAAGTTACCTTCCGGATCCTGCGACAACATTGACTCGCCTCCATCCTGCGAACCGGCCGGCTCCGACGGGAACCGGCGCCTCCTAGCTTATCGGCCTCCAGGAGATGAGCTTCAACCTGCTGTTCGAGGTCCGCACGCTGGTGACGATGGGGTTGTTGCCGCTCAACCGCTCGTTGAGCGTGATCAGCGATGCGGCACCTGCCAGCTCGTCGCTGTCGCCGATACGGCTCACCGCCCCGGCGGACGTCGTGCCCCAGGCGATGACCTTGAGCCTGCCGGCCTGCGTGCGCACCGCGGTGATCACTTGGTCGCCCGACACCATGATGTCGTGGTCCCGGGTCTCACCGGCGAGAGCATCACTGTCGCCCCGACGCTGGATGGTGCCGCTCGACGGTACCCGCCACGTTATGAGCTTGAGATCTTTGCCGGAGGTCTTCACCGCGGTGACCACGTTGCCGAACTGGTCGACCGCGGCGCGGATGATCCGTGCGCTCCCCGCCTGGTTGCCGCTGTCGCCGCGCCGGCTGATGGCGCCGGCGCTCGTCACCCTCCAGTGGATCAACTTCAGCTTGCCGCCCTTGGTCCTGACGGCGGTGACCAGCCGGGTGGACGAGAGCCGTGCGCAGGAGATATCACGCACCTCGCCGGCGGCGTTGCCGCTATCGCCCAGTCGTGTAAGTGAGCCGTTGGAGTTCAATCGCCAGGAGATGAGCTTCAAACGACGGCTCGAGGTGCGCACCGCCGTGACGAAGAGATTGCTGCGCATCGCCACGTTGTTGATCATGCTGGCGGTGCCGGCCTGATTGCCGCTGTCGCCCTTTCTCTTGATCGAGCTGCCGGCGTTGTTCACCTGCCAGCTTATGAGCTTGAGCTTGCCGGAGCTGGTGCGCACCGCGGTGACATAGAGCGATCCGCGCGCAATCGAGATCGAGGTCGCCTTGCCGGCCTGACTGCCGCTGTCGCCCGTGCGTTTGATCGAGCCGTTGCTACGCACCGACCAGCCGATCAGCTTCAGCTTTCCCGCCTGCGTTCGCACGGCGGTCACCACCTGGGCGGTTCGATGCCGTACCGCGTCGATCTCGCCGACGCTGTCTCCGCGGCGGCAGATGAACGGATACAGCCGGCGGATGCCGTCGAGATCGTCCTGGGTCAGTGCCCGACGCACCCCTCCGTACGACGGGAACATCACCGACCCGGGTACGCTCGAATGCGCCAGACCCAGGAGGTGGCCGATCTCGTGCAGCGCGACCGTCTCGAGATCGATGCTGCCGCCCGTGCCCGTGAGGCTCCAGCTCTCGGCGTCGTCGAAGTCGCAACGTCCCGCGTGCGTGCCGCCGCACGGCGGCGGATAGAAGGCGTGCGCTAGCGTGTTGCCGATACCGTCGAAGGGGCTGCCGTCGCCGTGGTTGCCGGTGAACCAGCCAAAGCGGAAGTCCACCGGCTCGGAGGTTCTCTCGACGAAGCGGATGCACAGGGCGTCCGCCCAGGTGGCCAGAGCCCGCCGGATTGCTCCGCGCTCGGCCGTTCCGCTGATGTCACTCGTTCCGTTCACGAATCGGTAGGTGAAAACCTGCTTCTGATACTTGCAGCCGCGCAGGGTGAACTCCGCCGCACCGGTGTCGCCGGCCGATCCTGCCGCCGCGGCCAGCTCGGCGTCGATGTTGCCGCAACGACGCGCCTCGAGACCCTCGATGGTCGCCTTGTTCAGCGTGCCGGTTGCCTTCAGCCCGAAGCTCCGCTGGAAGGTCTTGAGCGCCTCGGACGAGGTCTTGTCGAGCTTCCCCGTGGCTGTCACCTTCTTGAGGTAGCCGAACCGCGTCAGGTACTTCTGCACCTTGGTGATCTCGTCGCTGACGGTCCCGACCTTCGCCGACTCGAGACTGATCGAAAACCTCGCTTCTTTCTTCCTCTTGGCCATCGGTCAGGTCCTTTCCTGTGTGCTCCGGCTACTGCGGCGGAGCATCTTGTGGGCGTCGAAAAGCGACGCCGTGCCCATTTGAAAGAAAAAGGGGACCGGCGAGCCCGCACGCGCGGTGCTCGCTGGTCCCCTTCTCAAACTGAGACTACCCTAGTCTCATTTCGGCACGAGCGTCAAGAGGAGGAGGACGTCGGATTCGCCCGCCGTGCCCCGGCAGCGTTGAGGCGCCACGGCAGGGGTGATTCCGTTGCCCGAGGAACCGTTCACCGTTTCGTCGCCGCACCCGCCTCTCGGCGTGGAGCGTGTCGCTTGCGCTCGGCCTCGTGCTGGGGCCCGGCAGCGCGGCCGGCGGCCCTGCTTCTCAATCGCCTGCGGATTTCGTTGGCGCCGCCACCGAGGATCCCGGTGTCCGGGCGGCCCTCGAACGCATCGACGCCCGCAGCGGAGAGACCGCCGACTTTCTCGCCGAGATCGCCGCAATCATCTCGCCCTCGGGCCACGAACATGAGAGGGCGTCGGCGGTCGCGGAGCGCATGCGGGAAATCGGTCTGCAGGCGGTGCGGCTCGACGATACGCCGAACGCCGTGGGCATCGTTCCCGGAAGGTCCGATCGGGTGCTGGTCTTCATCTCGACGCTCGACGACCTCGGCACCGTTCCCGAATTCCAGAGCGCGGCGCC
>CBDUAS010000041.1:0-11762 GCA_965365185.1 uncultured bacterium
GCCTGCGGTGCGGAGATCAGGGTGCGCGGGCGCCAGGCGCGCCTTGCGGCGTTCGAGGAAGTCGATGACGCGTCGGCCAGCGAAGCCGAGGCCGTGAAGCCATCATCGAGCGAGCAGCCCGAGGTGACCTCGCCGGAGGAGCTTGCGGCGCGCGAAGCCCGCGACCGCGCCGCTGCGGCGGAGCGGGCGGCGACCGCGCAGGCGGGAACGGCGCGCCAGGAGTTCGAGGTATCCCGCGCCGCCTGCCGTCGCCTGCGGGCCGAGCGCGAGCGCACGCTCGCGGAGGTCGACAGCCTGCGCCAGGCCGCCGAAAAGGCCGCGCAAGGCGTCGATGCTGCTGTGGACCAGGCGGCGGAGGTGGTGAAGAGGGGCGCTGTACTGGAAGCCGACCTGGAGCATGCCGGCAGCGATGACCAGGCGGCCGAAGCAGAGGCAGCGGGCTTCGAAGCCGCGCAGGCACAGGCGCGCGCCGAGCTGGAAGATGCCCAGGACGCCCGGTCGCGACTGGAGATCGAGGCCGCGGAGCTGCGCGTCGCCGGGCAGCACATCGAGCAGCAGATTCGCGAGCGCCTGACGATGGAGCCCGACGCGCTGGTGGCGGCGGGGCCGGTCGAGGCCGATCCCGAGAACGATGAGAAGCCCGGGCGCGCGAAGGACGACCGCATCGACCTCGAGGCGCTCGACGCTTCACGGTTGCGGGCGATGATTCTCGAGGTCCAGGGCAAGATCGATCGCCTCGGCCCGGTCAACCTGATGGCCTACGATGATTTCGAGGAGCAGGAGGAGCGGCACGAAGAGCTCGGCACGCAGCGCAAGGACCTGAAAGACGCGGCCGCCAACCTGGCCGAGGCCATCCGCCGCATCGACGAAGACTGCATCACCCGCTTCAGCGAGTGCTTCGAGTCGATCAACGGCTACTTCAACCGCATCTTCCGACAGCTATTCGGCGGCGGCAAAGCCGGCATGCGCCTCGAAGATCCCGACGACCCACTCAACACCGGCATCGAGATCTTCGCCCAGCCTCCGGGCAAGCGGCTGCAGAACATCCGCTTGCTTTCGGGTGGCGAGCGGACGCTGGTGGCGCTGTCGCTGCTGTTCGCCATCTTCGAGTACCGGCCGACCGCGTTTTGTATCCTCGATGAGGCCGATGCTGCTCTCGACGAGCCCAACGTCGATCGCTTCCTGCGCGCCCTGCACTCGTTCGAGAACCGCACGCAGTTCATTCTCATCACGCACAACAAGCGCACCATGGAAATCGCCGATCTACTCTACGGCGTGACCATGCAGGAGAGCGGCGTCTCGCAGCTCGTTTCCGTGCAGATCTCGTAGGTGGGTTCGGCGGTCGTCTTTCTCATCGTCCGCGGTCGGAGCTCATCTCCTGCACCGCGCCCATCAACGCCAGTCGTCTACGGCACTTGTCGCAGCCCGAAACGTGGACGCCGACGCGCTGCGCGTCGTCGCCCTCGAGATCGGTGATCAGCCAGGCGAAGATCGTCGGCCAGGGAGGGCAATCGCCTTCCTCCTTGTTCTCCTCCTGCCGCGGCGGCGCCAGTGTCCACACCCGAACCTCGTTGCCCAGCTTGAAGAAGTGGGCGAGCCACAGGGCAGCTCCGCAGGTGAGCGCCAGGGCGGCGAGTGTGAGCGGCGAAAACACCGATCGGAAGGCAAAGGTCTGCACGCCGAAGGCCAGGTGCAGAGCAATTACGGCCAGATAGGTTCCCAGGAGCAGAACGGAGACGGAGCGAAGGCTGGCAACGAGGTATCGCCGCTGACGGGCGTTCATGCGGTGGTCCCCAATGGTGATTCGTTGTCACTCCTGAATAGAGTTGCACAACGCAGACTAAGGCAAAGTCGAAATCGAGTCAAAGGACCGCGGGCGTGCCTGTCCGAGAACTGCGGGGCCAATCGTCTTGGCGCGTGAGGCCCGTTACACTCCCCCTGGGGCCCACCAAGCGGTTGGGGCGAGTTGCCAAGAGCTCGCAGAAGCCGGAGGTTGTGGTGACCGCGCTGATCGACCGTGTCTTCGGAGTGACCGAAGCCGGCAGCACGATGGCCAACGAGCTGCGCGGTGGCCTGACCACGTTCGCGACGATGGCGTACATCGTGGTGGTCAACGCCGACCTCATGGCCCGCGCCGGCATTCCGTTCGGCGGGGCCGTGTTCGCCACCTGCGCCTCGGCGGCGATCGGCACCCTGCTGATGGCGTGGTGGGCCGGCTATCCGTTCGCGCTGGCACCCGGGATGGGTATCAACGCGTACTTCACCTTCTCGGTGGTGCCGGCGGTGGCCGCGGTGCTCGGACCGGGCGACCCCGATCGCGCCTGGCGCGTGGCCTTGGGGCTGGTCGGCTGGTCGGGGGTGCTCTTTCTCCTGGCGTCGTTGCTGGAGCTGCGGGGGCGTGTGATGCACGGTATCCCGGAGTCGCTGAAGCTCGCCGTGTCCGCCGGCATCGGGCTTTTCATCGCCTTTATCGGCCTGCAATCGGCGGGGATCGTGGTGGCCGATCCGGTGACGCTGGTCAAGCTCGGGGACGTCCGCGCTGCGCCCGTGGTCATCGCCGGAGTCGGCTTCCTGATCACCGGCGGGTTGTGGATGAGGCGCCTGCCGGGAGCATTGCTGATCGGCGTCGCCTTGACCGCGGCGCTGGCCGTTGTCTGGGGCGAGGCACCGGCGCCGGGCGCGTGGGTATCCCTGCCGTCGGCGGCGGGCACATTCCTGGAGCTCGACCTGGTCGGGGCCGTGGACCTGCGCTTTCTGGATATTCTCGTGGCGCTACTGTTCGTTGATTTCTTCGACACGGTGGGAACGCTGCTCGGTGTCGGTGTGCAGGGCGGGTTCGTCGACGAAGACGGCAGACTGCCGCGTGCGGGCCGGGCATTCTCGGCCGACGCCACGGCCACTCTGGTGGGCGCCACGATGGGTACCTCGCCGGTCACCACGTACGTCGAATCGGCGGCCGGGATTGCCGCGGGTGCGCGCACGGGTCTGGCCAATATGGTCGTGGTGGCCGGGTTCTGCGTCGCCATGTTCTTCACCCCGGCGCTCGCCGCGGTGCCTTCGTTCGCCACGGCGCCGGCGCTGATCGTCGTGGGGGCGTTGATGGCTTCGGTTCTCGGAAAGCTCGATTGGGAAGATCCGGGCGAAGGGATCGCGGCCTT
Organism: uncultured bacterium; assembly: GCA_965365185.1. Lineage (GTDB taxonomy): Bacteria > Acidobacteriota > UBA890 > UBA890 > UBA890 > CBDCGW01. Next base: position 3,159 of record CBDUAS010000041.1, read on the forward strand.
CGTCACCGCGCTGGCGATCCCGGCGACGTTCAGCATCTCCGACGGCATGGCCATGGGTATCGGCACGTACATCGGCACCAAGGCGCTCGGCGGCCGCGGGCGCGAGGTTTCGCCGCTCATGTGGGTGCTGGGCGCGGTGTTCGTGCTGCGTTATTTGCTCGTGCCGGTAAACTGATCCGATGGCACCCGCGGACACTCCCGGCCCGGCGCTTGCCGTCGATGTGATCATCGAGCTCGATGATGGCGGCGTGGTGCTGATCGCCCGCCGAAATCCGCCGCACGGTTTTGCGCTGCCGGGCGGCTTCGTGGAGTACGGTGAGTCGGTGGAGGATGCGGCCGTGCGCGAGGCGCGGGAGGAAACCGGTCTCGAGGTGACGCTCGTGCGCCAGTTCCACACCTACTCGGACCCGTCGCGCGATCCGCGGGGGCATACGGTTGCGGTGGTCTTCGTCGGCCGGGCGACAGGCAGCCCCGTCGCCGCGAGCGACGCGGCGGGCGTGCGCGTGTGCACCGCCGACGGCCTACCGGAACCTCTGGTGTTCGACCACGGTCGCATCCTGTCCGACTACTTCGAGGGTCGCTACTGAGCCGGTCCCCTGGGCGGCGCGCGTGTGGCTTCCGAAAAAGGTGTCCCACGGACTGTCTCCCCAAGGGGACCCCTGCGCCTCTCGTGTCCCCCTGCAAGCGTCAAGCGTCAAGCCCCCGCGTCCGTCTCCTCCGGCCGGCGGCTATTCCGCCGGCGCGCCTCGGAGGAAGGCAGCAGAGCCTCGGCGACGCTCTCGAGCCCGCGTATCGCCTGGCGAAACTGATCGCCGGCGGCGCGGATTTCTGACAGGTGATGGCGCGGACGCAGCCAGGCGCCGGAAACCAGGAAGGCCCACGCCAGCCGACGTTTCCGCGGTCGTCCGTCCTCGCGCAGCAACCAGGCGCGGCGGCCGCCGCCGAGCGGCTTCGGGCCCGGCAGGGAGCGGTTGGCGTGATCGGAGACGACGCGAACGGCGGCGAACGGCACCTCGAGGGCCGCCGCGATCGAAGCCCAAGCCTCACCCTCCATCTCCACCAGGTGCGCGCCGCTGCCGGCACGGATACGATCGCGTTCGGAGGTGTCGTGCAACGGATCGTCCACCGTGACCGCCCGCGCGCGTCCCCATCCCACCCCCAGGGCGTCGAGCTGCGCGCCGAGATGCGCTGCCAGCTTGACGTCGGGGGTGGCGGCGACCTCGTAGGGCGCTTGCGCCCGGCGCCATTCGTCGACCACCCAGATGGACCCGGCCGGATGGGTGAGGTCGAGCGCGCCGGCGATACCGACGTTGACGACCGCCGCGGGCCGGAGCTCCCGCAGGGCGTCTTCGAAAGCGGCATCGCCGCGACGTCCCATGCCCGCGGACACAAGGGCGATCGCACGGCCGGCGTTCGACGCATGGGCGACGGAAAACGCCGGTGGCTCGACGCCGAGACGGCTGGCGAACGGCCCCAGCTCGAAGGAGATCGCGGCGGCAAGCAGGAGATCGGGGTGCGCGCCGTTCGCTGCCGGCTGAGAATCAGAAGACATGAACGACATTGTAAAGCCTGTCACGCCGGGCCCGGTGCTTGCCGATCCGGTCACTTGCATCAACGGGATCGGCCCGGCGCGTGCCGGCATCCTGCGAAACGTGGGCATCGAGACGGTCGAAGACTTGCTGCTGCATCTGCCGTTTCGCTACGAGGATCGCTCGGCGCTGATGCCGGTCGGCGCCGCTACTCCGGGTCGGGCCGGCGCCTTCGACGTGCGCGTCGAGCGTTGCCGGCGACTCGGCCGCGGCCGGCGCGGCAGGCGTGTCGAGGCCACCGTCCGGGACGAAAGCGACCGACTTCGCGTCGTCTGGTTCAACCAGCCCTACATCGCCGATCAGGTCCACGAGCGCGACCGGCTGCTGCTGTTCGGCACAGTGAGCGAGCATGATGGTGACCTGCAGCTCGTGAATCCGGCGTTCGAAAAGGTCGAGATCGCTGCGGGCGCCGACCCTACCGGGGTGCATATCGGCCGGCTGGTGCCGATCTATCGCCGCATCGGCGCGTTGACCCCCGGCATGCTCCGACGCTTGATCGCGGCGGCGCTCGACGAGCTGTGCCGGGTGGAGGAGACGTTGCCGGAGGCAACCCGTGCGGCGCTGGGGGGCATCGGGCGAGCGCGGGCGCTGCGTGAGATTCACCTGCCGCCGCGCGGTGCCGACGCGGATGCATACAACGCCGGTCGCTCGCCGGCGCACCGCAGGCTGGTCTGTGAGGAGTTCCTCCTGTTCCAGGCCGCGGTGCTGCGCCAGCGCCCCGGCGCGACGGAGAGTGGACGTCGCCGCCCGCCGATGCGCCCCGAGCCCGACCTCCTCGAGGGGATCGTCGGCGCGCTGCCGTTTCGCCTCACCGCGGGCCAGCGGCGGGCGCTGGACGACATCGTCAGCGACCTGGCCTCGGCCGAGCCCATGCATCGGCTGCTTCACGGTGACGTCGGCTGCGGCAAGACGGCGGTCGCCGGCTGCGCGCTGCTGCTGGCGGCGGCATGCGGGTATCAGGCTGCGCTCATGGCACCGACCGAGATCCTGGCGCGCCAACACGCGGACTCCCTGGCGCCTTGGGCAGAGGGGCTCGACGTGGAGCTGGCCTGCTTGACAGGCAGCACGTCTGCCGCCGAGCGGCGCCGAATCCTGCGGCAGCTCGCCGCCGGACGCGTCGCCCTGCTCGTCGGCACCCATGCCCTCATCGAGCCCGATGTGCGCTTTGCCCGCCTGCGCTTCGTCGTCGTCGACGAGCAGCATCGTTTCGGCGTCCGGCAGCGTGCGGCGCTGCGGCGCAAGGGCGATCGCGGCGGAGTTGCCGCGGACCTCCTGGTGATGACCGCAACGCCGATACCGCGTACGCTGGCGCTGACCGTGTACGGCGACCTCGACGTGTCCGCCATCGAGGACATGCCGCCGGGTCGGGCGGAGACGACTTCCGAGGTCGTGCCGGCAAGCAAATGGCGGCGCGTCTTGAACCTGTTGCGGGAAACGGTCAAACGCGGGGAGCAAGCGTACGTGGTTGCGCCGCGGATCGAAGCCGGTGACGACGAGCTTGCCGCTGCGGTGCGGCTGCGGCAGGACTTGTCCCGGCAGCTCCCGGGTGTTCGCGTCGGGCTGCTGCACGGGGCACAGCGAAGTGAGGAGAAGAACGACGTCATGACCGCGTTCGTTGATGGACGGGTCGACATCCTTGCCGCGACGACGGTCATCGAAGTCGGCGTCGACGTTCCCAACGCCACCCTCATGGTCGTCGGTCACGCCGAGTCGTTCGGGCTGGCGCAACTTCACCAGCTCCGCGGCCGTGTGGGGCGTGGTGAGGTCCCTTCTACCTGCCTCTTCATCGCCCACGAGCCCATCTCACAGGTCGCCGCGCGCCGCCTCGCGGCCATTCGGGCGACGCGCGACGGCTTCGTCGTTGCCGAGAAGGACCTTCGTCTCCGCGGGCCGGGCGAGGTTCTGGGAACCCGGCAGGCGGGCTTCGCCGGGCTGCGGGTGGGCGATCCTTTTCGCGATCACGACTGGCTGGAGCTGACCCGACCGGAAGCCGCACGGCTGGCGTTCGCCGACGACGACGAGAGCGCTGCCTTCCGTCAGCGTGCGCAGGCGCTGTGGGAGCGCAGGGCGGCGAACGTGGGGGCCGGATGAGCGTCCGCGTGATCGCCGGCTCCGCCAAGGGGCGGCGTCTGAAGGTGCCCTCTATGCCGGGGCTGCGGCCCACCGGCGACCGTGCGCGGGAGACGCTGTTCAGCGTCCTCGCGCCGCGGTTGCCGAACGCCGTCTTTCTCGATGCGTTCGCCGGATCGGGCGCCGTCGGCATCGAGGCCATCAGTCGTGGCGCGGCGCGCGTCGTGTTCGTCGAGCGCTATGCCCGTGTCGCCGCGGTGCTGGCCGAGAACGTGGCCGTGTGCGGCTTCGACCCCGCCGCATCCATCGTCCGCGCCCCCTGGAGGACGGCGGCAAGGAGGCTGGGCGGGCGCGGGCTACGTTTCGACATCGCCTTCTTCGATCCGCCGTACGACCGCCGAGATTCGCACGCGTTGCTGGAGGACCTCACGGCCGGTGGCCTGATGGCGGATGGCGGCATCGCCGTTGTCGAGCACAGAACCGGTGCCGGGCCTGCGGCGGCGGCGGATTGGCATCTTCAACGCCAGCTCGCAGTCGGTGATACTTCGTTCTCTTTCTTCGGTATACTGACGGCGCCGTAGCGCGCCGCCGGGCCCGCCGAGGGCGCCCGATCCAGCCCGAACCAGCGGAGACGACCATGGACCGCGTTGCCGTATACCCGGGCTCATTCGACCCCATGACGAATGGGCACGTCGACATCGTGGATCGCTCGAAAGCGATTTTCGCCAAGGTGCACATCGGTATCCTGCGCAACCCGCAGAAGGACCCCATGTTCTCCGTCGAGGAACGCCTCGAGATGATCGAAGAGCTGTACGAGCAGGACCCGGCGGTGACGGTGCAGACGTTCGACGGGCTACTCGTGGATTTTGCCGAGCAACAGGGCGCCCAGGCGATCATCCGCGGCCTGAGGGCGCCGACCGATTTCGAATACGAGTTGCAGATGGCCTTGATGAACCGGCGCCTGAAGGATCACATCGAGACCCTCTTCATGGTGCCGCACGAGGAGTTCACGTTCGTGTCTTCGAGTCTGGTGAAGGAGGTCTTTTCCTTTGGCGGGTCGATCGATGGACTGGTGCCCCGCAGCATCGAGGAGCGGTTGCTGAAGAAGATCAACGTGTGAGACGAGCGCGGTGCGCCGTGCTCGATCGAGATGGTGTTCGAGAGGACGCGGACAGCCCCGGGCAGTCGATCCGCAGAAAGAGGATGGGAGCGGCATGGAGATCGTCAAGAGACTGGCGCAAATCAGCCCTTCGGCCACCCTGGCGGCAGCCGAGAAGGCGGCGCGGCTGAGAGAGCAGGGTGTCGACGTCATCGATCTGGGGCCGGGGTTGCCCGACTTCGGCACGCCCCCGTCGATCTGCGATGCCGGGATTCGAGCCATACGGGAGGGCAAGACCCGCTATACGCCGGCCGCAGGCATACCGGAGCTGCGCGACGCCATCGCGGCGCGATACCGGCAGGCCTACGGCGTCGAATACGAGCGCGAGCACACGATCGTCACCTGCGGCGGCAAGCACGCCCTGTACGCTGCGTTTCAAGCGCTCGTGCAGGACGGCGACGAGGTCATCATCCCGACGCCGTACTGGGTGTCGTTCCCGGAACAGGTGCGCATCGCCGGCGGCCGCCCGGTGTTCGTGGAGACCCGCGAGGAAGACGACTTCATCGCCCGCGCCGCCGACATCGACGCCGCCTGCACGGAGCGCACCAAGGCGATCATTCTGAATACGCCGAGCAATCCTACCGGTGCCGTCATCCCTGCCGCGGAGCTCGAAAGCATCGCCCGGGTGGCGGTCGACCGCGACCTGGTGATCGTGTTCGACGAGACCTATGACCGGTTCCTGTACGACGACGCCAAACACGGCACTCCGTTGAGCTTGGGCCCCGAGGCGAAGAACGTGACGCTGATGATCGGTTCGGTCTCCAAGACCTGGGCCATGACCGGTTGGCGGATCGGTTGGGCCGCAGGGCCGCGCGAGCTGATCAAGGCGATGGCGCGGCTGCAAAGCCACCTTACGAGCAACCCGACCTCGATCAGCCAGTGGGCAGCGGTCGAAGCCCTCACCGGGGAGCAGCCGGAGTTCGCCGAGATGCTGGCGGCGTTCACCGACCGCCGTGCGATGGTGCTCCAACGCCTGCGTTCGATGCCCGGCGTCAGCTGCGGCCGGCCGATGGGGGCTTTCTACGCCTTTCCCAACGTCTCCGAGCTTCACACCGACACCATCACGAACTCCAGCGACCTGGCGACTCACCTGATCGACACCGTTCACGTCGTCACGGTGCCCGGGACCGCCTTCGGTCGCGACGGTTACCTGAGGCTGTCGTTCGCCGTCGACATGGACCGTCTCACGGAAGCGATGGACCGGCTCGCGGAAGCGTTCGGCGAGCTGGCGTGACGCTCGTCGTGGCCGCCCGGGAACACTCGTGAGCCGGTTCGTCGTCGAGTCCGCCTTCGAGCCGCAGGGAGACCAGCCGCAGGCGATTCAGCACCTGGTCGACGGCCTCGACGGGGGGCAGGAGCACCAGGTGCTTCTCGGCGTCACCGGTTCGGGCAAGACGTTTACCATCGCCAAGGTCATCGAGCTGGTCCAACGTCCGACCCTGGTGATTGCGCACAACAAGACGCTGGCGGCGCAGCTCTACCAGGAGTTCAAAGGCTTCTTCCCGAACAACGCCGTCGAGTACTTCGTTTCGTACTACGACTACTACCAGCCCGAGGCTTACATACCGGCAACCGACACCTACATCGCCAAGGAAACGCTGATCAACGAGGAGATCGATCGCCTGCGGCACGCAGCGACCCGGGCGCTTTTCGAGCGCCGCGACGTGCTCATCGTCGCCTCGGTATCGTGCATCTACGGGCTGGGGTCGCCGGAGGCGTACTACGGCATGCTGGTTCCTCTGGCCGTCGGCGACCGTTACCTGCGGCAGAAGTTTCTGCGCCGCCTGGTGGAAGTGCATTACACCCGCACCTCCGGGGACCTGGAGCGCGGCAAGTTCCGCGTTCGCGGCAACGACGTGGAGATCTTCCCGGCTTACGGCCAGGACGCGCTGCGGGTGGTTCTGGAGGACGACGTGATCGTCGAGCTATCGACGATCGATCCGTTGTTCGGCGACGTCGAGGAGAGCTTCGACAGCATCTCGCTGTACCCGGGTTCGCACTACGTCACCACCAACGAAGGCCGGCTGGAGGCCATCGAAACGATCAAAGCGGAGCTGGACGAGCATCTCGGCGTGCTGCAGCAAGAGGGCAAGCTGCTCGAAGCGCAACGATTGCACCAGCGAACCAGCTTCGACCTGGAGATGATGCGCACCATCGGCTATTGCCACGGTATCGAGAACTACTCGCGGCACATCACCGGTCGCGCCGCGGGCGAGCCGCCGCCGACGCTGATCGAATACATGCCGTCGAACTACATGGTGGTCATCGACGAGAGCCACATGACGGTCCCCCAGCTCCGTGGCATGTACGAGGGCGACCGGTCGCGAAAGCTCAACCTCGTGGAGCATGGTTTCCGCCTCCCTTCGGCGTTGGACAACCGCCCGTTGACCTTCGCCGAGTTCGACGACCTGGTCGGCCAGACGATCTACGTTTCGGCGACGCCCGGTCCGTACGAGCTCGATTGTTCCGGTGGCGTGGTCGTCGAGCAGGTGATCCGCCCGACGGGGCTCACCGATCCCGAAATCGACGTGCGGCCGGCCCGCGGACAGGTCGACGACCTGCTCGAGGAGGCACGGCAGCGGGCCGAGCGCGGCGAGCGCGTCCTGGTGACGACGCTGACCAAGCGCATGGCCGAAGAGCTCACCTCCTACTACCGCGACCTGGGCGTGCGCGTGCGCTACCTGCACGCTGACGTGGACACGCTCGACAGGGTCAAGCTGTTGCGGGACTTCCGCGCCGGCGATTTCGACGTGCTCGTTGGTGTGAACCTGTTGCGAGAGGGCCTCGACCTGCCGGAAGTCACGTTGGTGGCCGTGCTCGATGCCGACAAGGAGGGTTTCCTGCGCTCGACCACGTCGCTGGTGCAGACCTCCGGCCGGGCGGCGCGCAACGTCGAGGGCAAGGTGATTCTCTATGCCGACAAGATCACCCGTTCGATGCGCGAGGCGATGGACGAGACCGAGCGCCGGCGCGCGCTGCAGGCGGCCTTCAACGAGGCGCACGGAATCACCCCGGAGACTGTCGTCAGTCGCATCTCGAACGCTTTCGGTGAGTTCTTCGACAAGGACTACGTCGACCTCTCGGAGGTGAACCCGGCTTTGCTGCTGAGCGAGGAGGCGCTGGAGCGAAAGCTCGAGGAGCTCGACAAGGAAATGCACGAGGCCGCCGAAGCGTTGGACTTCGAGCGCGCCGCCTCGGTCAGGGACCGCATTCAGGACCTCAAGCGGCAGCGCGTGCAAGGGGTGGCGTAGGAGAGCCGGGGCGCGGGCGCCGCGGCACCCGGGTAAATGACGGATCCCGACGCCACACGGTGAGCGAGGCGACGACGATGAAGATCATCGAGCGAGCCGCGGGTTTTGCCGACCGCATCGCCTTACGCGACGCATCCGGGGAGCATACGTTCGCCGACTTGCTCGACGCGTCCGCGCGCCGGGCGTTGGCTCTGCTCGGCGATCGCGCCGATCTCGGCAGCGAGCGCGTCGCCTACCTCCTCCTGCCGGGCTTCGATCACGTCTCCGTGCAGTGGGCGATCTGGCGTGCCGGCGGCCTGGCGGTCCCGCTTGCCGTGTCGCATCCCGCAAGGGAGTTGGCCCGCTTGCTCGCTGACGCCCGCCCGGTGGCGTTGATCGTCGACGATGCACGCCGGGATTTGGCCCTGGAAGCGGCCGCGGGCGCGGCGAGATGCGGCTCGGGCGGCGCGATACCGGCGGACGGGAAAGACGTCGCGGTGTTGTCGGTGGCCGAGCTCGACCGACGCTACGATCGCCCGCGGCGTGCAGCAATTGT
>CBDUAS010000042.1:0-11757 GCA_965365185.1 uncultured bacterium
GGAGATGTAGCCCGCCGAGATCATTTTCAGGCTCAGCTCCTGGCCGCGCTCGCGGCGCGGATACTCGGCCAACCTGTCCTCGACGCCTCCGAGAATGGTGTCGATCCCCTCGCGTGCCTGCCGCAGCTTGCCGCCGAATACGTCGAGATCGCCCCGCTGGCCGGCCTTTCCTGCGGCGAAGAACGCGCGCAGGAATCCGGCGCCGATGTACTTGAGCACACTCGACTTGGCGATGCGCTTCTTGACGCTGCCGGACAGCTCCAGGTAGTCACGCTGCAGGCTGTCGAAATCGGGCCTATCGAGGCCCGCGATCAGCGCATCGAGACCCGTGCGGATCTCCCCCAGGATGCGCGGGTCGCTCTTCACCTTCTCGAGCTCTGCGCGAGCCCGCGGCAGATCCTGGTGCAGCCCGATGAGCATCGGCGTCGTGCCGATGCTGGTGTTCGCCATGATGGCAAGTGACAGCGCCGCGTCGCCGTATCGACCGGTCATCTCGCAGACGATGTAGTACAACGCCTTGAGCGCCCCCTCGCCGCCGAGGTCGGCGGGAATGGGCATGCGCAGGTAGCCGTTCTCGATGAGGTGCGAGAGGTCTTCGTCGGGAACGATGTGCAGCTTCTCGAGGTACCTGCTGTAGGTCAGCCCGTCAAAACGCACACCGGAGTAGCGTTGGCGCACCTCGGCCTCGACCTGCCGGCGGAAATCACGCAGCTCGGGGTCGTTCCACAGCGTCTCGGGGATGTAACGCAGCCGCTGGGGATCGAACGGTTGGTGCAACCACTCGCCGGACTCGCTGGCGTGGTCGGTGGCGCGGAATGCGCTGTAGTGCTCGGCGTCCGGGATCTCGACGCCGGGCTCGAACTCGCCCTCCGCCAGCGCGCTCGAGCCCACCGAGAGCGCTGCCGGGAGCAGCCCGGCCTCGTCGATCATCCCGGAAACTTCGGCCGTCAGGCGATCGGCGAGAAGCCGCGTCGCCTCGAGGGTGGCCGCGGACCGCAAGCCACATTCCATGCGCCATGCGGTGCGCAGCAGACACACCTTGACGGCCAGCGTACGCGCCACCAGCTCGCCGGCCTGGAAGCGATGCAGCTCCAGAAGATCTTCCGGGGCCGGCTCTGAGACCACCCGCGCGGCCCACGACTCGGCCTCGGCGCGCGCCGCATCCCATTGCTTGATGAGGTCCGACAGGGGGCCTTCGGCGCGCAGCGTCGCCAGCCACGCGGCCTCGGCGGCGCTCACGGGTACCAGGCTCTCTCCGGCGCGAACGGCATCGAGCCGCCGCCTGCCGATCTCGACCCGCAGCGCGTCGTCGTGGGCGATCACGAAGCGGAACGGGCTGGCGTCCCGGTAGTACTTGGCGATGCAGTCGTCCTCGGAAAAGGCTGTTCCACCGAAAACCTGGCCGCAGTTGTAGCTCAGCGAGCCGGCCCGCGGCCCGAACGCGTCGGCCGCCAGCAGCTTGCGCACCGCGGCGCCGATCCACTCGTCAACTCCGGCACCCGGATCGATGAGGCTGAGGGACTCCACCAGGATTCGCTGCGACTCCATCTCGGCGAGCATCTGCTTGACGGCACCGAACTTGGCGATCGTGTCGCGGCCGGCCTCGTCCTGGAAGGCACCGGGAAACTGCACACGGCTGGAAGCGTGGTCGCGCGCCCGCTCCATCAGGTAGGTGGCGGCGCCGCGGATGATGGCGAGGTGATCGCCGACAGCTACCTGCAGCGTGTCGGCGAACGGCTCTCCGGCCGCCGGCGAGTGGAACGACGCGCCTCCGGCAAGAGCTCCGATCTCGAACACGCGTCCCGCCGGCACGACACAGCCGTCGAACACCGCGCGACGGACGCCGGCTCCGACCAGGCCGATGCAACCCACCTCCTGGAGGAGGACGCCGGGATCGTCGACGGGTACGAGGTAGCCGAGATTGTCGCGCACGACGAGAAGCCAATCGGCCACCGCCGCCAGCACCATCGGTGCCTCGCCGTGCAGCTCGGCACCGGTCTCGATGATCGCGGCGGCATCCCCCTCGATGACGTCCCCGGTGACCACCGGCCGGTTGCTGATCGAGCCCTGCGAGACCACCGTGGCGAGCGAACGCGCCGCAAGCAGACCGTCGCCGAGCTCGTCGGCAACCTCAGCTCCCCGCAGCAGATCGGCCGCGAGCAGATGCTGGGCGGCGATCGCCGCCAGCGACGGGTCCACTGCGGCGAGCTCTTCGAGCAGCACGTCGCGGTATCCGTAAACACCTCGGCCGCCCTGCCCCGGGTGCTCCTGGCGACCATCTTGGACCGCCGCCGCAAGCTGCTCCGCCAGCCATCGGCGCAGCTCGGCAGCGGGAGGCTGCCCCTCCTCCAGCGAGCGTAGCGCAGAGCCGTCGACGTGTTCCTCGCACCACTCGCGGATGCTCGCGCGCAGGCTCTCGTAGCGACCGGGTAGCCCCTCCGCCTTGGTCCAAGCGCTTGCCCAGGCCCGCACGACCGTTGGCTCGAGGTCGGAGAACGCCGCGGGAACCGTTGCCGGGACCGTCTCGGAGCCGATGCCGCGGCGCTCGAACAACGCCCGCAGACCGACCACGTGATGATCGCGGAGCTCCTGGGCGAGAATGCCGGCCCACAAGAACCGACCGCTCTCGGCGTGACGACCCATTTGCTCGACACGCCGCGTGGCGTCGGCCCACAGCACGTCTGCTGCTTCGAGGGTGCTGGAGAGCGCCGTTGTCTCCCAGAAAGCGCGGGCATCGGAAAACTGCCGGACCGCGATACTCATGAGGTCGCGCAGGTACGCTCGCTCGCCGCGCTCCAGCGTCATCGGTGAATCCTCGACCGCGCGCGCATAGCCGTCCATCGCCGCCACGAAGCGATCGAGCTCGGCGTGCGCCTCCATGAACACGGCGCGATCGGCCGGGTCGCCGGCAACCTCCCCCGCGGCGTCCCAGTACACCTGCCAGAAGGGCGCTGCCGGCCGCACGCGTGGAACCGGCTGCTGCCGTTCCATCAGATAGCGACGAAGCTCCGCGTGGGTGGGCGTGCGGGTCTCGTAGATGAGCCGGTGGTTGGTCGCCCGGCTCCAGTGCACGTCGTCGGTGGCACGCCAGCAGGTCTCGCACTTGACACAGTTGTCGAAGTTGACCACCACGCCGGGCATGCCCATGCGATGCGGCTGCACCTCGTACACGTCGGCCGGGCAGACGCTCCAGAGCGGCGATTTCACCAGCTCGGCGCGGGAACCGAGCTCCTCCGGCCACATGACCCGGATATGGGAGTGCTCACCCTCCCGGTAGCTGATCGTCGCCAGCTTGTGGTCGGAGGATGTCTCGACGTTGACGGCCTCGTCGTCCATGCGGATGCGGGCGGCGTTGTCCGCCAGCAGGTGCGACACGTAGTGGGTACCCAGGGTCGCCGGATCCTTGTCGGGAACGCGAGCCTGGACCCACTCGGCAGCCGCCTGCAGTCCCCACAGCGGCAAGAACACCACGGCCGTGCAGAGCTCGACGACCACGTCCCAGATCGAGAGCCTGGCGACCAGCCGGCCGAGGGCGCGCGGCAGCTTGCCGTCGAGCGCTTCGTCGTCGTTGGTGTACACATCGGCAAAAGCACCGGCCAGTGCCGTGCCGAAACGCTTCCAGTACCAGCGAGCCAGCAGCGGCATGCGGCCGGCCGGCTCCGCCCCGGCCATGACCCGAAAGATCACGCGGAACGTGCCGCCGTTCGGCGTCGGTGCCTCGGCCACACCGGTTGTTGCGTCCCCGCCGACCGTCGTGTCCCCGCCCGGCAACAGGGCGGTAACCGTGTTGATGAGCCAGCTTCCCAGCGTCCGCAAGCCGATGCCTCGCGCCGCCGCCCGGCCCAACCCCAGCGCGCCGGAGCTCGCCTGCAGGTCGCGCCATACCTCGCCGATGCGCGCGGTGCCGACGACACGGCGCTTCAACCGCATGGTCTCCCACCAGCGCTGCGGCACCGACATGTCGGGCCGGGACAGCACGTAGGCGACGCCGTTGACCGCATCGACCTGGCGGCCGAAGAAGAACTGCGTGCGCTCGACGTAGGCCGGCCAGTCGGCCAGTCGTTCCACGTTGCGGTAGTAGTGGGTCGCCTTGACGGGCTTGACGTAGGCCGAGTCGAGCGCCGCCGCGGTGAACGGACTCTTACCGGAGCCCGCGGTGACGGCACCGTTGCCCGGGCCACCGTTGTCGGCGGCAATCTCATGCACGGCGCGAGCGAACAGCAGCCCCATGGAGGTCGCCGGTCCGGTGAAGTTCGGGTAGGGAAAGTCGACACCGATGCCGCTCGCGGCCCCGCCGATCGCCAGACCGTCGTCCACCAGGTGTGGAATCTCGCGCAGTCCACCGCCGCGGATGATCTTGGTTCCGTACGAGGTCACCTCGCCGCCCTCGATCCATCGCGCCACCTCGGGCAGGCCCTTGAACCACTCCATCAACAGGTTGTGGTCGCCGTCGAACTCGCGCGCCAGGTTATCGACCGGCAAGACCAGGCCGAGCGATATGCTGTCCCGGTTCGTATAGAGAAACCCGCCCATGTTCAGCCGCATGGTGCGGCCGTCGCGGGTGGCGTTGCGCAGAAGCAGCTCGTAGGCGCCGCCAGACCCCGGCTCGAGCCCGAAGCGCTCCTCGATCACCTCCGGCGGCAACGAAACGACCTCTTTGATGCCCTGCAGGAAATGCGGACCGGCCTCAGCCGCGGCCTTTCCCGCCGCGTCCCGCCCGACCCGCTCGTAGCCTTCCTGCGTAACCAGGTGGGAGGCGTCGCCCTCGGCCAGATACACGACGTCGGCGTAGGCTGGGCCGCGTTCGGTATGCACGCCGATGACTTGTCCGTCGTGACGGATGAGGCTCCGCACGGTGGTCTCGTTCGCCAGCACCACGCCTTGCTCCCGTGCGAGCTCGGCAAGGTAGCGGTCGAACACCGGGCGCAGCACGGTGTAGCAGGAGCGAAACACCTCGGCGTCGCGCATCGTGGCGCCGAGCAGCGAGTGACCGTTGTACAGGTAGAATCCGCGCTCGGTCAGGCGACGCTCGATGGGGCCTTCTTCGATTGCCCGCTTGCCGAAGGCCTCGTCAACCTCGAGGTTCTCGGCAAAGTAGACACACCCCGACCAGTTCTCCGCGCCGGGATACACGCCCGCTTCACAGACCAGAACCGAGAATCCTCGCCGCCCGAGCGCTGTGGCCGCCGTGATTCCGGCCGGGCCCCCACCGACAACGATGACGTCGAAGCGATTGTGTTCCATCGGGCTGCCCTTCGTTTCTTGGATGACGGAAGGGCGCGTGGAGGAAACAGCGCGCCTGAACATCAATGGTATACCCTGGGAAGTCGTGCGACTTCGATCCGATGCCGTCTCCGCTCTGCTGATTTCCCTCGTCGTCGCGGCTTGCGGGCCGCCGTCCGAGACAACGGCGGAATCCGCGGTTTCGGGCGCGGAATCTGCCCCGCAGCGGCCCGCAGAGCGGCTCCTGTCCAATGCCGTCATCATCGACGGTAGCGGCCGGCCGGCGTTCGCCGGCGAAGTCGGCATCGCCGCGGATCGCATCGTCGCCGTCGGCCCACCCGGAAGCGTCGAGACCATCCCGGGGGCCGCGGTAGATGACCTGCAGGGGATGGTGCTGGCCCCGGGGCTCATCGACATTCACAACCATTCCGACCGTACGGTCCTCGATCGCCCGGGAGCCGAGGTCCTCATCGCCCAGGGGCTGACCACGATCATGGTCGGTGCGGACGGCGGCTCGCCCTGGCCCATCGGCGATTATCTGGACGAGGTCGATGCGGCGCGGCCGGCGGTCAACGTCGCCGTTGCCGTGGGACACGGGACGGTCAGGCGGCAGGTGATGGGCGACGACAGCGGCCGCGAAGCGACCGACGAAGAGGTCGCCAGGATGAGCGAGCTGGTCGCAGCCGGCATGCGCGACGGAGCTCTCGGCCTCTCCAGCGGGCTCGAATACGACCCCGGGAGGTTCGCCACCACGGAGGAGCTCATCGCCCTGGCCCGGGCCGCAGCGGAGCACGGGGGCTTCTACGCCTCCCACATGCGTGACGAGGAGCTTTACGTCATGGAGGCCATCGACGAGGTCATCCGCATCGGCCGCGAGGCTGGCCTGCCGGTGCAGATCTCGCACATCAAGATGGGCGATGCCACCGCCTGGGGCCGCTCCGGCGAGGCACTCGAGCGCATGCGCGCGGCGCGTGCAGAGGGCATCGACATCGCCGCCGATTGGTATCCCTACGCGGCATCGGCGACAACGCTGGCACTGGTGGTGCCTTCGCGCCGCTTCGACGATGCCGCCGAGGTCGCCGCCGGCCTGGAGGTCCGCGGCGGCGCCGACCGGGTGCAGGTAACCGGCTATCGCGCCGATCCCTCGGTCGAAGGCCTACGGCTCGATGCGATTGCGCAACGCTGGCAGATGACCCCTGTCGAGGCCTACATGCAGATGATGGGCAACGGCGGCGGGCGCATGATCAGCCACAGCATGCGGCTCGACGACGTCGAGGCGTTCGCCGTCGACCCCATGGTCATGGTGTGCTCGGACGGCGGCATCGGCAGCTCCCACCCCCGTGGCGCCGGCACCTTCGCCCGCGTGCTCGCCTACTACGTGCGCGAGCGTGGGTTGCTCGACATCGAGACCGCGATCCACAAGATGACGGCGATGCCGGCCGCGCGCATGGGCCTCGCCGATCGTGGCGTCATCGAGGTCGATGCGATTGCCGATCTGACAGCCTTCGACCCGGATCTCGTTCAGGACAACAGCACCTTCGAAGAGCCCGAGCTGCCGGCGTCGGGGTTCGCGCGGGTCTGGGTAGCAGGCGAGCTCGTCTGGAAAGACGGCACAACGACCGGGGCACGGCCGGGACGAGCTCTGCGACGGCCCGGCGACCTGGATGCGGCTGCAACGGGCCCTGTGGGGCAGCCGGCGGCCGCGCGGGAGGGCCGCCGATAGATCAGTGCAGCGGCAAGTCGCCGCCGGCCTGATCGAGCGTCGCCATATCGAGCAACGACAGCATCAGGCGGCTACGCTCGCTCAGATCTGCGGCTTCGAGAAGCGCCTGCTTCTCGGCCAGGCCGAACGGGCAGGACATCGCCAGCGAGTTGATCAACCGCTCGTCGCTGGCCTCCTCCAGAACATCCCAGTCGGTGTCGAGGTCCCGGGCCTCGAAGTAGGCGCGCAACGAAGCATAGAGACGACTGCGGTCGATCTCGCCGTCGGCGACCTCGTCGAGGTCGGAGCGGAACGGCTCCCAGCCCGGCACGACCTGCCGGTAGGGCGTGTCGACGCTCGCCTCCTCGAGGACCTGGAACCGGCTGACACCCGTGAGGATGATCAGCATGCGGCCGTCGTCGGTCTCGCTGAACGACGAGATGCGCCCGGCGCACCCGGTGCCGAAAAGGGCGGGCGGTCGCTCGTCCGAGTTCACATCGAGCGGCTGCACCATGCCAATCAGTCGGTGGCCGGCCAGCACGTCCTCGGTCATGCGCAGGTAGCGCGGCTCGAAGATGTTGAGCGGCAAACGACAGCGGGGCAGCAGCAGGGCTCCGGACAGGGGAAAGATCGGCAAACGCTCAGGAAGCTTGTCGAATGGAATGTCGAACGGTCCAGGCATCGGATCTCTCTCGGCGCTCTCGTCCCGTTGATAGTGCGCGGGCGCAACCTGAGGTGCAAGCAAGAACGACGGACCGACCTTTGGGCTCTCTACGAGCGTCAGAGAACCCACCATTCGTCGGAACGTTCGCGCGACCTCAGCGAAAGCCGCCACCACCGCCCCCGAAGCCCGTGCTGCCGAAGCCGCTGCGGTTGTCGGAGAAGCGCGGGTTGACGACGTTGTTGAAGATCGAGCCGAACTGGAAGGTGATGCCGAAGTTGACCTCGTACTCCGAGTTCGTCGCCAGCGCCCCCTGCCGCAGCAGGATCTCCTCGTCGGTCTGCCCCTCGGCGGGAAGATAGCGCTGATCGCGCACGGCGGCCCAGTTGCCGCGCACGTTGAAGCTCAACCCGCGGACGATGCGGAACTCGACGCGGCCGTTGAGTCGGGCGCTCCACTGGTCCGCGTGATTGAGGTACTGGAGAAGGGTGACGCCGCCCTCGATCTCTCCCCACGGCTGCACGACATCGAGGTTCACCAACAACGAGTGGTCGTAGAGGGTCTCCTCGGTCTTGAAGAAGATCGTCTCTTCCATGTACTTGTTGTGGCCGACGCCGAGCTCGTAGGTGAAGGTGAACAGCCGCCGCGACGACTCGCTGTACGGGAAGATGTTGTACTCCACACCCGGGGCGCCGACGATGACCCGATCGTGGTTCGTGAAGGAGGCCTGCCAGACGGCGGCTTTCGCCGAAAGACCCCAGTGCTCGCCCATGCTCTTGACCGTCTGAT
Source organism: uncultured bacterium (assembly GCA_965365185.1). GTDB lineage: Bacteria > Acidobacteriota > UBA890 > UBA890 > UBA890 > CBDCGW01. The sequence goes on from CBDUAS010000042.1 coordinate 8,376, forward strand.
GGGAAAAGGCCCAACTCCGGGTCGTACCGATCGATTCTGTTCCGTCGTTGAGGATGAACTTGCGCTCGTCGTTGCGGAAGTTGCCGTTGAAGCGGATCTTCCAGGCCTCCGTCGTGCGGTTGGCGCTGGCATTGAAGCGCAGGTTGGTGTTGGAGCGCCGGTCCTCGCCGCCGATCTCTCCGTTCAGGCTGAGGCGAAAGACCCAGAAGTTCCAGGGGTCGTCCTCGGGGTCGACGACCAGAAACCGTCGTTCCGTGCGCTGCACCTCCTGGCGAATCTCGATGTTGTGGATCAGCGGCGTCTTGGCGATGAAATGGAGCACGCCGGCGCGGATCATCTGGGCGATGCCCTCGCGCCGCTCGTCCTGGGTGTCGGTGAAGCTCGACGTCCACACGAGCTGCATGCTGTCGCCTTCGAATTCCTTCAGGCCGATGAAGTCGAAGCTGTACTCGATGCTGGCGCCGCCCATCTGCACCGTGACGAGGACCTGCACCTGCGCGTCCTGCCGGTCGCGCACGTAGTTGATGAAGGTGATCTCGCGCCGCAAGTAGTCCTGATCGCAGGTGCGGCGATCGCAATCGAGGAACACCAGCAGGCCGGTCGACGCGTCAGCCTCTTCCTGCTCCGCGCCCTCCTGCTGTGTTGCCTCCTCCTGCTGCGCAGCCTCCCCCTGCTGCGCCCCTTTCTCCTGCCGTGGCGGCTCCTCCCGCTGCTGCGCTGCGGCGTGCTTGCGCTCCTGCGCCAGCCCGACCGCGGAAAGGTCCGAGCCCTGCGCCGCTGCCCCGAGCGGAAGGAAAGCGAGCCCACAGACGACGATCAACAGCCTGCAAGCAATCTGGTTCATCCTGAGAATCCGACCTGCGTCTATAGGGGGATGAGGTGGGGATACGGGAACCTCAGGATGGGGGCTGGAGGCTCGCCTGATGCAGTGTCGCACGGGGCGCGACGCTCGACAATCCTCGTCTGTAGTATCGTCCGCCGATGATCGAAGAGAGCAAGAAGAAGCTCGGTCTGATCGGTCTCGGCGCCTTCGGCAAGCTGGCGGCTCGGCACTTGCGCCGCCACTTCGAGGTCGTCGCCACCGACGCCGCCGATCGCTCCGCCGAGGCCGCCGCGCTGGGCATCGGATGGGGTTCCCTCGAGGATGCGGCCGGCTTGCCTTTCGTGATCCTCGCGGTCCCCGTACAGAGCTTCACCGAGGTGCTCGAGGGCATCAGGGGGATCGTGCGGCCCGGAGCGCTGTTGATCGACGTGGCGTCGGTGAAGGAGGTCCCGGCGCGGGAGATGGTTCGGCTGCTGCCGGACAGCGTCGAGATCCTCGGCACCCACCCGATGTTCGGGCCGCAGAGCGCCGCCTCCGGGCTCGAAGGCCACCGCGTCGTGCTGTGCCCGGTGCGGACCCAGCGGCTCGGAGCCGCCCGTGCCTTCCTCGAAGAAAAGCTCGGTCTCGACGTACATGTGTGCGATCCCGAGACCCACGATCGCGACATCGCCCAGACACAGGCGCTCGCGCAGTTCGTCGGCCGGGCGCTGGCACAGCTCGACGAGAGCACCTCGCCCGTGCGTACACCCGGGTACAACCAGTTCCGAGAGGTCGCCGAAACCGTCGGCGAGGACACCTGGGAGCTGTTCACCGCGATCCAGAACCTCAACCCCTACGCCGCCGCGATGCGCGCCGAGTTGCTCGGACACCTGAGCGATCTGCAGGACCGACTGCGACGCGAGGGCGGAGCCGACGATCGGTCACCGGCGGCCGGCGCGGCACCGGCGGGGGACGCGGTACCTCCCGGCGACGCGGTACCCTCACACGACGCAGGGCACCCCACCGACAAGCCGGATTCCGGCAACTCCGTTTGACCGCCATGCTCGTCCGTACCGACCACGGTCCCGTCAGCTACTTTTCGCTGGCCCGTTCCTGGGCCGGCCGCTCGATCATGACCTCGGGCGTCTATTTCGTCGACGGCACGCTGATCGACGCGGGTCCGGCCAACGCCCAGGTCGAGTTCGCCGCCATCCTCGGTCGGGTTGACGCCGAGCAGCTCGTTCTTACCCATCACCACGAGGACCACACCGGTAATGCGGTGTTCGCGGCCAACCACCTGGACAGGCCGCCGCTGGCCCACAGCCTGGCGCTGCCGCTGGTACGCAACCCCAAGCCCTTGCCCCTCTATCGCAAGGTCACCTGGGGAGTACCGTCCGCGTTCGAGGCGGAGGCGCTCGGCAAGGTGGTCCATACCCGCGAGCACGCCTTCGAGGTAATCCACACGCCCGGCCATACGCCCGATCACGTGGCGCTTTACGAGCCGAACGAACGATGGCTGTTCACCGGTGACCTGTACATTTCACCGCGGCTCGGCGTACTGGGCCGCGACGAGGACGTCACCGCGTCGGTCGCTTCGATGCGTCGGCTCTTGGAGCTGCCCGATTGCACGATGTTCTGCCAGCATTCCGGCGCCCATCCGAGCCACCAGCGAAGCATCGGAGCCAAGCTCGATTTCCTCCTCGGCATCCAGAGCCGGGCCACCGTGATGCACGACGAGGGCTGCTCCATGGCGGAGATCGTCCGCCGCCTGAAGCTGGAGAGACCGGCCGTCAAGTGGATCAGCGGCGGCGAGTACTGCGCCCGCAACCTGGTCAACGGATTGCTGCAAGACGCCGGGGTCGACGTCGGCGATGGCTGAGCCGGGACCACGTGCCGGTGCCGCGCAACGGGACACGAAGGTAGCTGGGGGCTCAGCGAGCTCCGGAAGTCCAGCGATCTCAGGGAGCTCAGGGAGTCTCGCGCCCCCTACAGACGCCCCGCTCCCCGGCGATCTCGTCGATGCGATGCTCGCCTGGTACGACGAGATGCGTCGCGACCTTCCGTGGCGGCGCACGCGCGACCCCTACGCCATCCTGGTTTCCGAGATCATGCTGCAGCAGACGCGGGTCGAGGCTGTTCTGGGCCGCTACGAGTCCTTCATGTCGCGGTTCCCCACCGTCGCCGAGCTGGCCGCCGCGCCGCTCGACGAGGTCCTCGCTGAGTGGTCCGGCCTCGGCTACTACCGTCGTCCGCGCGCCCTGCACGCCCTCGCCCGCACCGTCGTGAAGGAGCACGGCGGCGAGATCCCTCGGAAGCTCGAGGATCTGCTGGCCCAGCGGGTCGGCACCTATCGGAACCCGCTGATCGAGCGGGAGGACCGGCTGACCGATCCGGCCGAGGACCCCGAGGTCGTGGACCTGGCCCGGCGCCTGAAGCGGTTGTCCCAGGGGTCCGGCCGCTTATGGATCACAGCGGCCAATGGGTTGCAGTTTGCCCTGCGTCGGTTGGCCGCCGGGGCCGGGCTCCAGTGCCCCATCCGGTATCTCACCCCGGAGACCGAGCCCGGCGATGATGACGCCG
>CBDUAS010000043.1:0-11757 GCA_965365185.1 uncultured bacterium
CGCCTCGACGGTCTCGAGGTGCCGGTGACGAGCCTGCCAAGCCGGGATCAAGCACGAGTTCACCGGCAGCCCGTCGAGCAATACGGTGCAGGAGCCGCACTCGCCCTCGCCGCAGCCCTCCTTCGTGCCGGTGAGCGCGAGCCGGTAGCGGAGCAGGTCGAGAAGCCGTTCGCCCTCATCGACGCGTGTGCGGACCTGCCTGCCGTTGACCGTGAGCTCGATCTCGAGCTGCGCATCGGCATGAGCGAGATCGCTGTTTCCCTCCGCGCGGATACGTTCCTGGTCTCCGCCGCCCGGCGGGCGGTCGAGGCCGCGGCCATCGCTCATCGTGCGGCTCCTTGGAGCGGACGGGCGACGATGACCAGGTCCATCAGCCGCTCCGGGGTCAGCGGCAGCGACCGCGGATCGACCCCCGCGGCGGCCGCCACTGCATTCGCGACAGCGGGGGCCACGCCGTCGAACGGCAGCTCGCCGATTCCTTTGGCACCACCGGCGCCGTGAGCATACGGAACCTCGAGAAACTCCACACGAATGGGTGGCACGTCGACGCTGGTCGGGATGCTGTAGTTGGTCAGCTCGGCGTTCTCGAGCGCTCCGTCGCGCCACTTGCACTCCTCGAGGAGCGCCCAGCCCAGCGCCTGCACCACACCGCCCTGGATCTGGCCGCGCGCCAGCGTCTCGTGGAGCACGCGACCGACCTCCTGGACGGCAACGAAATCCCTGACGCGAACGGCGAACGTGCGCATGTCGATCTCGACGTCAGCAACGTAGGCGCCCCAGGCAAACGCACCGTAGGCGTCTCCGCGATACCTCTCGTCGTCCCATCGAACATCCTCGGACGGTCGGTAGCGCGCCCGGCAAACCAATTCCTCACCCGGATGGGCCGCATGCCAGGCACGAATCGCGGCGTTTACCGACCCACCACTCGCGGCCTCGTCGCCGCCACCGGCGGGCGCTGGGGTGGCCGCGTCGTCCGGCAAGGCGACCCCCGCGTCGTCGGGCAAGGCCGCCGCGGTGTCGTGACGCGATGCGGCGACCAGCCCGTCGCGCGCGAGCGCTTCCCGCAACTCGTCACAGGCGCGCTCCACCAGACCGCCTACCACCATGACCGTTCGTGAGGCCACGGTCGGCCCGCTGTCGGGCACGAAAGAGGTGTCCGCAGGCGCGATGGTCACCGACTCCGACGGTACACCCAGCCGGTCGACCACCAACTGGGTAAACACCGTCAGCGTGCCCTGCCCCATTTCCACGTTCGCCGTGCGCACCTCGACTCTTCCATCGGGCAGGCCAGCGACGTGCACCTCCGACTGCAAACGCACCTCGCCGGAGCCCGTGAATCCGGCGCCGTGAAAGAACGTCGCCAGTCCGATGCCCCGTTTGCGTGTTTCCTCACGGTCATTGAAGGCCGCGTGCTCCGCCTGACGCCGCTCGTAGGCGGACAGCGCCAGCGCCCGCTCCATCACCTGCACGCGGTCCGCCCCGTCCCGGATGATCTGCCCGGTGGCGGTCGCCTGGCCCTCACGAAGCAGGTTCGTGCGCCGCAGTTCGACCGCGTCGATGCCGAGAGCGGCGGCGATGCGGTCCATGTGCCGCTCACACGCGAAAAGGCTCTGCGGGGCTCCGAATCCGCGGAAGGCACCGAAGGGTGGCGAGTTGGTGAGCATCGCCCTCCCTCGGATGCGCACGTGCTCACAGGTATAGGGCCCCGCTGCGTGGATGATCGAGCGGCTGAGCACGACCGGCGAAAGGGTGACGTAGGCGCCGGCATCCAGAACGACCTCGATGTCCTGGGCCAGCAACCGCCCGTCCGAAGTGACCCCCGTACGGTGTCGGACCCACGCCGGGTGTCGCTTCGTTGAGGCGGCCATGTCCTCGGATCGATCGTAAATCACCTTCACGGGCCGCCCGGCCTTCAACGCCAGCAACGCCGCGTGCAGGGCGAGTCCGGAGGGGTACTCCTCCTTGCCGCCGAAGCCTCCGCCGGTTGCGGCCTGGATGATCCGGATCCGTTCGTCGGGCAGTCCCAGGGCGTGCTTGAACGCATTGAAGACGTAGTACGGGCATTGCATCGATCCGGTGACCGTGACGACGCCGTCGTCCACCCAGGCCAGCATGCCTTGCGGTTCGAGGTAGACGTGCTCCTGCGCACCGGTCTCGTACATCCCCTCGATCACCTGCGGCGCCCGGGCCAACGCCCGCTCGACGTCGCCCTTGTCGATGCACAGGCTCCGGAAGACGTTGTCGTCACCGTACTGGGTCTGTTCGGGCCGAGGGTCGAGACGGAAGTCGAGCACCGGCGGCTCGGCCTCCACATCGACGGCAACCGCGCCCACCGCCCTGCGCAACGTCCGACGATCCCGGTGCGCCAGCAACAATATCGGCTCGTGCAAGTGGCGGACCCGATCGGCTGCGAGGACCGGCTGGTCGTCCTCGATCAGATGCACGACGTTGGAGCCGGGGATGTCGCGGTGATCGACGACGGTGAACGCCGACCAGTCCACCGAATCGTCGAAGTGGATCCCGCGGATACGCCCGCGCGGCAGAGGGCTGCGTACCGTCGCACCCCACAAACAGTCGTCCACGGGCAAGTCGTCCACGTACAGCTCCCGCCCGGTAAGCTTCGAAAGGCCTTCAACCCGCCTCAACGGCAGCGCTCCACGTAAGACTGCTGATTCTCTGGTGTAAGTTCTTTCTGTAGCGTCACTTATACCAGCAGCGAACGGCTTTTTCTTTTCCCGGTCCGAGATATCGTGCCGGCCCGAGCCGGCCGGAACGGCCGACATGAGGAGACGGCGAATGAGCGGCGGCAAAAAGGAGGGTTTCCTGCGGCAGGCAATTCGCATCGCCGCGGAAAGCGTAGAGCGCGGGGGCGGCCCCTTCGGCGCCTTGGTCGTCCGCCACGGCGAGGTCATCGCCCGCGCCTCCAACCGGGTCACGGCCAACAACGATCCGACGGCGCACGCCGAGATCGAGGCGATTCGCGCGGCCTGCCGGGTCCTCGGCACGTTTCAGCTCGAGGACTGTGAGATCTACGCAAGCAGCGAGCCGTGTCCGATGTGCCTCGGGGCTATCTACTGGGCGCGCCCGCTGGCCGTTTACTACGCCAACGGGCGCGAGGTGGCGCGCTCCGCCGGCTTCGACGACGAGCTCATCTACGAGGAGATGAACACGCCGGCGGCGGAACGCACGTACCCGGTCATCCGCCTCCAGGTCGAGCGCGCAGATGCCCCGTTTCGGGCCTGGGAAGCGAAGGCGGACCGGATCGAGTACTGACGGCCCGCGCGCGCCAGAGGGCATCGCCTCCATCGCCACAACGGCGGACCCGTGCGGCATTCGCGATCCAGCGGCCACTTTTTTTCTGTCCGGCTCGATAAAGGACTAGGTTTTGATAGGTTTTGCTGACTAGTATTAAGTGACAATAAGTTACAATGATTTAACCTGATCGAAAGTGATGTCCACAGAGCTTACGAGCCCACGGGCACATCAGGACGCCTCTGCGGGCGCCGCCGATCCGACCGACGAAAAACCCGATCTCGTCGATTACCTGCAGACGCTCGGCAAGGACGCGTCGCGTCTCATCTTCGAGGACGAGCTGACCGGAATCCGCAACCGGCGCTTCTTGCTCAGCTACCTCGAAAACGAGGTCGATTGGGAGGACCCCGACCTGGTCCTGTCGCTCCTGGTCCTGGACCTCGATCAGTTCAAGGACATCAACGACACGCACGGTCATGCGGTCGGCGACAGCCTGCTTTGCTGGCTTGCCGAGCTTCTGCGACAGGCGGCCGGTGACTCCGGCGTCGCGGTTCGCTACGGCGGCGACGAGTTCGTTCTGCTGCTGCCCGGCGCCGATCGCGAGCAGGCGTTGAGCACCGCCAATGCGCTGATGCAACGAGCCCGCGACCGCCGCTTTCGTGTTCGCGGCACCGAACAGGTCTTCCATGCCGGCGTGAGCATCGGCGTGGCTGCTGCACCGGCGGACGGGGGCAACGGAAAGGATCTCTTTCACGCTGCCGATACGGCCCTCTATCACGCCAAGCAATCGGGGCGAGGGCAACTCGCCGACGCGGCGCAGATCGAGCTGACCCAGGTCTTTTCCCGCACCGCCTTGCACCGTCTCAAGGCCATCGGCATCTCCGGCCGACAGACCGAGCTGGAGCGCGTGTCGGCGGCGCTGGAGGATCTCAGCGCCGGGCGGAGCGCCTTTCTGACGGTCGAGGCAGCGGCGGGTTTCGGCAAGTCGGCATTCCTGGAGACGATCGCCGGCAACCTGTCAGCCAACAAGGACTTCCGTCTGATCAGGGCCTCCGGCGTACCGCAAGAAGCCTACCGCTCCTACTACCTCGCCACCTCTATTCTCATCGAGCTGCTCAAGGCACGGCATTCCACCAGCGGCCTCGACCTCCACGACCTCTCGGCCGACGAGATCGACACCCTGGCCCATCTCGTTCCGCAGCTCAGCGGCGGCCGCACGAAGCACCTGCAAGCGGCCGACGGGGAGGCGCGAGCGGCGATCTTCACCACCCTGATTCAGTGCATCCCGCGGCTGGCGGATTCGCGTCCGATGGTGTTCCTGATCGACGACCTGCAGTTTGCCGATGAGGCGACGCTGTACCTGCTCGGCGCCCTGTTGAGAAACCCGGACATCGAGCTGATCGTTTGCGGGGCGCGGATGGAGTCGGTCGACCTCGGTGGCGAGGATGCAGAAACGCCCCTCGACAGGTTCCTCGCCGAGTACGGACGCGAGCTGGAGGTGCAGAGAATAAAGCTCGGCCCCCTCGGCCGGGAAGCGATCGCAGACCACCTGCACGGCGTGTTTCCGAACCTGCAAATGCCCGACGGCTTCGACGCCGACCTAGAGGAGATCACGCTCGGAAACCCGTTGTTCATCACGGAGATCATCCGCAAGCTGGTGCGAGACCAAAAAGCAACGCTCGTCGGGCAGGAATGGGTTATCCAGCCTCTGTCCGAAGACTACCTTCCCAAGTCGCTGGAGGAGGTTGTCGGCGAGATGATCACCGCCCTCGATCAAGAGAGCCGTGCCTTGCTCGAACAGGCTTCAGCGCTGGGCGAGGACGTTCCCGTCAGCGTGTTGACCGGGAGCTCCGAGGTCGACGAGCATCGCGTGCTGCAGTTTCTCGACCGGGCGGAGAGCCTCGGCCTGGTGGAGCTCGACTTCCAGGTGAACGACGAGATCATGCGCTTTCTCGGAAAGCGGGTGATGGAAATCAGCTACGGGACAATCGACGAGGGCCGCCGCAAGGAGCTGCACGAGCGCGTCGCCAACTACCAGGAGGCGCTTTTCAAGGACCGGCTCATGCCGTCGGCCTCGCTCCTCGCGTATCACTTCAAGCGGTCTGCGAATCAGGAGAAGGCGCGCCTGTACCAGCAGATGCAGGTGCATTACGGTCAGACGTTCTTCCAGGCGAGCGAGGCAGCAGTGTTCATCGCTCCGGCCGTGGATACGGGCATCTATACCGGCGAGCCTCTGACAGAGGAGAGTCTCGCCATCGTGCCGGAGGTTCTCCGTGGCCTGCTCACCTCCGTGCGCAGCGTGCAGCTCTACCCCAAGGACAGCGATGCCGTCACCGGCAGCGGCCGGCAGGTCCAGCAGGCGCTCGAGCAGATTCTGGCGAACAACGAGCGGCTCACCCTGACGTACTCCGAAGACGGTGGGCTCGAGGTAAACGGCGAGGAAGTGGAGCTCCGCAGGCTTTCCGGTATTGCGCCCTCGTTTGTCGCGCTGCTGAAACGATCGCGGCTGCAGGGCCTTGCTTTCCTCCGGCCGGTCGACGGCGACGAGCTCGCCGGCCTCATCGACGCCGTCGCGGGTCTGACGCCCGGTAAGGTCGAAGGCGGGTTCTGGCGTCAGTACGCCATCGATCAGGATCTGCGCAGCATCGAGCTGAAACAGACGAGCTATTCCCGCGTCCTGCTGGAGGACGAGGGCCTCGAATCGCACGCGCCCGTGAGGTTGCCCGGGCAGGAGCAGCTCGAGGCCGAGGACGTCGCCGCGGTCCCCGAGATCCTGCGCGCGTTCACCAAGACCGCCAAGAACGTCAAGCTCTACCCGGTCCACAGTGCGCCCGCCGAGCGCTGCATCCAGGAATTTCGTGACGCGCTCGAGCCCGTGTTGCGCCGCAAACCGGTCATTGGCTTGTCGCGCACCGAGGACTCGCTGCTGGCCAACGGCGCCGTCGTCAACACCTCTGACTACGAGCTGCTGGCGGACACCTTCCTGGACCTCATGGATTCACTCGGCTTGCGCAGCATCGCCTTCCTCTCCGGAACGCGAAAGGCCGAGATCGAGGGTTTGTTCGCGGCGATCCGGGAGATCCCCCACACCGGACCCGAAGACGATTTCTGGGAGCGGTTCATGGCCCAGCGGCACCCGGGTGGAATCCGGGTGAACCACGAATACTACTCGCTGGTAACCGGCTCCGGGCAATACTTCGGGCCACCCGATGCCCTGGGGGACGGGTATCCGGCGGCAGCCCACCCGGCGGCCGGGGCACCCGCCGGCGCCACAGCGCAGGTCGATGGCGCCACGGGCCAGGTACAGGTCGCCTACGCCGCTGTTCCGCCGGGCGAGTACGAGCCACTGAGCGGCGTCCCCGGAGCTCCGCTGCCGCCGGGCGCGGTGCCCGCTGCCGGTTTCCCGGCGGGCGCGACCTCCGGGGTCCCTCTGCCCCCTGGGGCGATCGGCGTGCCGCCCGGCGTGCCGTTCGATGCCGAAACCGGCTACTACGGTCCGGCAACTGCGGAGGACGCCGGCGAGTCGTTGCAGGAGCTCGGCAAGGAGCTGCTCGTCGAGGGCCAAGACGACCTCTTCGAACAGCTCCTGCAAAAGGTGTTCGACGGGTTTCAACAGCGAGATCCGCAGCAGCGCGCCGATACCCTGACGGCGTTGAGCGACCTCATGGACGATCTGATTCTCGGTTTGCAGCACAAGTTCGCCGCACTGACCGGCAGCGTCGTCCTTGACGCGCTGGAAGGGGAGGAAGACCCGGGCGTCCTGGAGCAGGGTGTGGCGTTGATCCACTCGATGGCGTCGGTGGCGCTGCAGATGTCGGACAATCGCACGGCGGCGACGTACTATGCATCGCTCGCCGGTCACAGCGCCCGACGCCAGCATGCCGACGAAGACGATCGCGACGGCCTCCGGGAAATCCTGAATCGCTCCCCCGACGACAACGCCCGCAGGATCGTGCAGACCGACCTCAGGTCGGGTGATCCGGCCCGGCTGTCAAACGCCACACTGGTGCTGAACGGGTTGGGCGAGGCCGGCATCCCGGTGCTGATCGAGACAATCAAGGAGGAAAAGGACCTCAGGGTGCGGCAGGCGGCAGCAAGCATCCTCGCCGACATGGGGCCCGTCGGTGCCGAGTACATCAAACGCGAGCTGATGCTGGAGGTCATCGTCGAGCAACGCTTCAACTTGCTGGAGGTCATCGAAACCGTCACGACCGACCTGCACGACGAGCTGTCGATTTGCCTCGGAGACGCCAACCCGAAGATCCGTCGCGCCGCCTTCAGGCTGGCGGAACGCCTGCACCACGAGGGCCTGGTCGACGTGCTCGAACCGCTGGCGCGCGACGAAGACACCGCCGTGGCAAAAGGCGCCGTGCGCAGCCTCACGAGCCTGGGAACCGACGACGCCGCCAAGGTGCTGATCTCGGTCCTCGAACACGCGAAGGATCCCGAGATCGCGGTCGCCTGCTGCCAGGCCCTCGGACATTTCGGCGGCCCGGCCGCCATCGCGGCGTTGTCCCGGGTGCTGAGCCGGCGCAAGCTCTTCGTGCTCGGACCCGTTTGGGGGGATCAGGTACGGGCGACCGCCGCCATGGTCCTCAGCAATATCGCCGACCCCGGCGCCGTCGCAGTACTGAAACGATTCGTCGACGACAAAGACTCCCGCATCCGCCGGATTGCAGGCGCCGCGGGTCCGTCAGGTAAGCCGCGGGGGCACCGAAAGCGCCGGAGCCCCGCCGTGGTTGACCAGCCTCAGTAGCCGAGAGCGAACATCTCGCGGCGTGGATCCGCGGCGGCCATGAGAAACCCGGTCACCGGATCCCTGTAAGTAATCGTGCCGTCACCGGATGCGTAGCTCCACAGACCCCAGCTCTGCACCCGGTGACCGCGGCGCTCCAGCTCGGCAAAGGTCGGCGCCGGTATCCGCCCTTCCAGGTTCAGGCGCCCCGGGCCGGTGTTCACTTCGCTGCCGGTCCCCGGAAAGTTGTAGCTGCCGAGTCGCGGCTGGTCCATGGCCTGCTGCGGCGTCATCCCCCATTCGACGATGTTGAGAAAGATCTGCAGCAGGGCCTGCGCCTGCAGATCGCCGCCGGCCAGCGACAGACCGAGAAAGGGCTTTCCGTCCTTCATGACGACGAACGGCGTGTTGGTGTTGCGCGGCCGCTTACCGGGCGCGACCACGTTGGCAAGCTCGGGATCGAGGTTGAACTGCCCTCCCCTGCTCCCGAGACCGAACCCCCAGCCCGGAATCATCGGCGTGGACATGTGCCCGTCGCTCTCGGTCATCGAGAAGACGTTGCCGGCGGCATCCATGACGTTCAGGCACGTCGTATCCAATGCGTTGCGTTCGATCGCGGGGTCGATGGCGTCGTCGGCGCGCGGGGCGGCAAAGACCGTCGGCGAATCCGGGTGCACGGCTCGCATGTTGCGCGGATCGCCCCAGGGCGGCATGTCCGGGAACGCTCTCGTCATGTCGATGAGCGTGATCCGCTCGCGCGCGTACTCCTTGGAGTACAGCTCCGCGGGGATGTCGACGAAGTCCGGGTCGCCCAGGTACTTGTGACTGTCGGACATCGCCAGGTTGATCACCTGCGAGATGACGTGGATGGTGTCCGCGGTGTTGTAGCCCAGCGACCGCAGGTCGAAATTCTCCAGCATGTTCAGCATGAGGATGAAACGCGGGCCCTGCGACCACGCGTCGGCCGTGTAGACGTCGTAGCCGCGGTACTCGGTATGCAGCGGTTCGTCCCAGGCGCCCTCGTAGCCCGACATGTCCTCGTAGGTGACCTGGCCGTCCACGTGCTCGGCAAAGAACCGATCGACGGCCCGGGCCGGCTCGCCCTTGTAGAAGGCATCCCGGGCCGCCCGGATGCCCTCCGATCGCGTTCCGCCGTCAGCCAGCGTCTCGCGCTCGGCCGCGATCATGTAGCGGATGAGCCGGCCGAGATCCCGGTTGTAGATCAGACTGCCGAGCTGCTGCCGCCCCTCGCCGTTTTGCAGCCAGTATTCGGCGTTGTACGGCCAGCGCTTGACGCGCTGCTGGCCGCGGTCGATCGAGTACTTCAGGCGGTGGTGCAGATGAAAGCCGTCCTCGGCGATGTCGAGGGTGTAGCGCGCGACGTCTTCGAAGCTCTTCGTTCCATACCTGTCGAGGGCGGCGAGCCAGACGTCGACATCGGCCGGAAGGATGGCCGAGTGCGCCGGGTCCTTGCCGTGGCCGCGGTAGTTGTCCAGCGTCGCCGCCGCAGGCGCGGTGCCGGCACCGATGCGGCTGATGACGCGATCTTCCTCGGCGCTGTAGAGGATGAGCGGGGCGACGCCCGACCACCCGGCGATGTCGAACGTGGTCGCCTTGACCGCCATGGCGGCGGCTACACCGACGTCGAAGGCATTGCCGCCGCGCTTGAACTCCTCGATGCCGATCATCGTCGCGGCGTAGTTCCCCGTTGCGACGACACCGTGGGTGCCGAAGATATCGGGCCGCATGGGCTCGATGTTGCCGTCGTCGTAGATGGTGACGTAGCTATGAAACGGCTCGAGGATTTGGCGCGGCGCGCCAAAATCCCGTTGTTCCTGCGCCGAACCTCTACCGGCAACGCCGCCGGCAACTGCAACGGCGAGCAAACCTGCGAGCATGATCTTCGCGCTCCTCATCGGACGACCCCCGTTCGAGACGGGTGGTCGCGGCCGCACCGTGCACGTGCGTCCTTGGCTCACCCGCGCCTTTTTGGCCCCGCCTGCGGGTCCAGGCTAACCCATTCGAGCCCTCAGGCGTGCGCCCGCAAGGCCGGGGCGAGGTCCGCGCTCAGAAGCCGGTGAAGCACGTCGTGCGGAAGGGCCCGCTGGAACTTCACGGCGGCGACGCAGTCCGATCGCAGGCGCTGCGAACGCAGGACATTGCCCCAGCGAAACTCCGGAGCGATGACCTTGCCGGCCGCGTTGACGAAGCGAACCAAGAAGTCGTTCGCGGGGTCGGGGGCGACGTGTTCCGCGAACACGACGAGCGCGCCGCCCCGACTCATGTCCACGGTAACGCCGCGGAGCTCGCGGATCCGCGAACCTCGGACCCTCCCGCGGATCTCGAAGATCACGTGGGCAGCGTAGCGCGAGTGATCGCGGCGCTCGGTGCGCGGCAGCGCCTGCTCCCCCGCAGACCTGGCACGCGGTGCCCACGTCGCGTCGTCATTTGATGCACCGCGCCCGATCCTGCGTAGTGAATGACGTAGCTCGTCGCTGACCATGGCAGTCACGCCCCGTTCCCTGCCCTGCCTGTCGCGTGCCGGAACCTCGTCGCTTCGAGCGGGGCCGTCCCCTGAATCCCGATGGCTCGGCATCGACTCTTGCTCTTTTGTGACAACCTGATGATAGAAGAATCACTCAAAGCAGATCAATAACTATTTATGATTAGACAAACATGTTTTTGATCAGTATTTAACAATGAAAATTGCCGCCCGCGCCGCGCCCACGTCGCACGCACCGACGTTATCGATCAACCGGGACCGCGGCCTCGACAAGGACGGGTTAGATTGCTGTCGGCAACCGAATCAACCTCTACACCGACAGGCGGAGAGAACGATGACGCCGGACCAGATCGACGCCTTGCGCTCGCTGCTCGAGCGGCAGCGGGTGCTTTCCCTCGCCGTGCTCGTGGACGCGCGACCGTATATCGGGCTTCTTCCGTACGCTCTCCGAGATGACTTCGGGGCGGCCCTCATCCATGCTTCGAAGCTGGCCCGTCACAGCCGCGGGTTGGCCGACGGCGCGCCCTTCGGTGTCCTCGTCCACGCCGGCGTGGGGCCGGAAGCCGACGCCCTGCAGGTGCCGCGCGTCAGCCTCCAGGGCACCGTCGAGCTTGTCACCAAGGGCAGCGATGCCTACGACGCCGGCCGCGACGCGTACCTCGCCCGTTTCCCTTCCAGCGCCACGACGTTCGGGCTGGGCGATTTCGACCTGTACTGGCTGGGCTTCGAGCGCGGCCGCTACGTAGCCGGCTTCGCCCAGGCCGTGAACCTGAACGCCGAGAACCTGCGAGAGCTGGCGCCGCCCGGGTAGCAACGCGCGTTCGGCCTCGGCCTTGCGGGTGCAGGCCGGCCTCTCACGGTGCGGGGAGCGGCCGGTGGTTTTTTCCCGGGCGCCGAACCTTTCGGGCGCGGGGTCCGTTACTGCCTGATGAAGGGAGTCGACAGAATTCGGTCGCGCCGATAGACGGCTCCGACGGAAAGGGCAGGCGTTGGAACTCGACACTCTCCTGAGACGCTGTCGTCAGGGCGATGAGCTCGCCTGGGAGGCACTCGTGCGCCGGTTTCAGGGACGTGTGTACGGGCTCGCCTACCACTACGTGCGCGACCCAGAGGAGGCACGTGACGTGGCGCAAGAGGCGTTCGTACGCATCTATCGAAACCTCGATGGCTTCGAGATCGGCGGTACCTTCACCGCCTGGCTGCTGCGCATCGCTCGCAACTGCGCCATCGACCACGTTCGCCACCGAAACGCCCGGCCGTTTCTCGA
>CBDUAS010000044.1:0-11715 GCA_965365185.1 uncultured bacterium
CAGCCTCGACGCCGGTGAGACGTGGCATGACCTGCGCCTCAACCTGCCGCGGGTCTCGGTGCGCGACATCAAGATCCATCCGCGCGACAACGACCTGATCATCGGTACACACGGCCGCGGCGCCTGGATCCTCGATGACATCTCGTTCCTCCAGGAGCTGTCTCCGGCGATGAGCGAGCCGATGCGTCTGTTCCCCGTGCGCCGCGCCACCCGTTGGGAGAGCTGGAGCCGCGACTCCAATTGGGGGGCGAGCGTCTACCAAGGCGACAATCCGCCAGACGGCGCGATTCTCGACTACTTCCTCGCCGACGAGCAGCGGGGCGGCGTGACCATCACCATCACCAACGTCGATGGCGAGCAGGTCAACCAGGTGCGCGGCGGCGGCCGCGCCGGCGTCAACCGCGCCCTGTGGAACATGCGCTGGGCCGACCCGCCGGGGACCGTGCCGAGCCCGTTTGCGGCGTTCTTCGGCGGCAGCGGCCTGCCGGCGCTTCCCGGCACCTACACGGCCACACTGAGCGTCGGCGGCGAGGAATCGTCGCATTCGTTCGAGCTTCGCGGCGACCCCGACGTCGGGCTCACCCTGGCCGACCACGAGGCGCAGTTCGAGGTGGCGATGCGCGTCCGGGACCTGAGCTCCACGGTCAACGAGCTCATCCGCACCGTTGACGACCTGAACCAGCAAGTGCAGGGCGTCGAAGGACAGCTACGGGACGCCGACATCGAGAACATCGAGGCCATCGTCGAGCAAACCGGCACCGCCTCCGCCCAGCTCATGGAGTTGCAGGACAAGCTCCGGCGACCGTTCCCCGCGATGATGTATCGGGAGTTTCCTCGCCTGTCCGACGAGCTCATGATGCTGAACTTCGGCATCGTGGGTGCCCAGGCGCGTCCGACGCAGGGAACCCTCACCGCGGTCGAGGAGCTCGACGCCGAGACCCAGGAACGCATCCAGGAGCTCAACGAGATCATCTCGACGACGATCCAGGAGCTGAACCAGCTCTTGGAGGACTACCCCAAGGTCATGACGGGCTGGTCCGGCGGAGGAAGGTAGGCGGAGAGCGAGCAGCGAGCTCCGCCGGATCGACGCGCGGTCGCACCGCCTGCTAAGGTTGACGTAATTGAGATTCGGTCTCAAAAACGACCAAATCAGCCCCCGACGAAGAACCATGCCCACCGCACCCTCCCGGCCCGCCGCGGCTCCTCGCCCCGGCGCATGTCTGCTCACCGATCTGCAGCCCGGTGATGTCGGCCGCCTGCAGGCCGCCGAGCTGGCGCCGGCAGATCGGGACCTTCTCGAAGCCCTGGGGCTGGGGGGCTCCAGCCGCCTGCGGCTGTGCAAGGCGGGCGATCCCTGGATCGTGCAGGTTAGGGGTACGCGTATCGGCCTCGCTGACGCCGTCGCCCGTCGTCTGCAAGTGGTGCCCGAGGGCTAGTAGCGTGCTGAAAGACCCCTCCTCTGAGACCTTTCTTGGGTCAGCGCCGATGAGCCGGCTCACCCTCGTGAATCAACCCGGAAGGACCGACGGTCGGTGAGCCGGATTGCCACTGCGCCCGACTTCGCGGCATCGGCATCGCCGCCGGAGACCGCGCGGGTTGCCCTGTTGGGAAACCCCAACACCGGCAAGACGACGCTGTTCAATCGGCTCTGTGGGCTGCGGGCAAAGACCGCGAACTTCCCGGGCACCACCACGGACGCCCGTATCGGTCGCTGCGACGTGGCCGGCGCGGTTGCGGAGGTCGTGGATTTGCCCGGGACCTACCGGCTGCACCTCGAGCTGCCCGAGGCGCGGGTCTGTCACGACGTTCTGGCGGGTGACGGCGTATACCGCCGGCCCGACGCCGTCGTCGTGGTGGTCGACGCCACCAATTTGTCGCGCAACCTCTGCCTGGTAGGCGAGCTCATCGCCTTCGGACTGCCGACGGTTGTGGCCTTGAACATGGTAGATCTGGCGCAACGTCGCGGTCTGACGGTCGATCCCGCGAAGCTTGGCGCCCAGCTCGGCTGCGCCGTGATACCGGTCGTCGCGCGCAGAGGCTCGGGCGTCGAGGCGCTGCGC
The DNA here is from genome assembly GCA_965365185.1 of uncultured bacterium. Taxonomy (GTDB): domain Bacteria; phylum Acidobacteriota; class UBA890; order UBA890; family UBA890; genus CBDCGW01. The sequence goes on from CBDUAS010000044.1 coordinate 2,061, forward strand.
CAGGCGATCGGGCGGGCTCTGGAAAACCCGCGCAAGCCGGCCGTGGTGCCGCCTCCACAGGACTTCGAGGAGCTCGTGGGCTGGGCCGATGCGGTGGTCGAGGGCAGCGTCGGCGGGCCGGATGCCCTCGGCAGCGCGGCCGACAGCGTCACCGAGCGGCTCGATCAGGCGTTTACCCATCCGATCGTGGGCGTCCTCGTGTTCGTCACCATCATGGGCGGCCTGTTCTGGGCCGTCTTCGGGTTGGCAACCGTGCCGATGGATCTCATCGAGCTCACCTTCGGCGTGCTCGGCGGCTTGCTGGCCGACGTGCTGCCTGCCGGCAACGTGCGAGGCCTTCTGGTAGACGGCGTCGTCGGTGGCGTCGCCGGGACGGTGGTGTTCTTGCCGCAGATCTGTCTGCTGTTCTTCCTGATCAGCTTGCTCGAGGACACCGGCTACCTGGCGCGCGCGGCCTTTGTCATGGATCGTCTGCTGTGCCGTTTCGGTCTCCCCGGGCAGGCATTCGTGCCCTTGCTCTCCAGCCACGCGTGCGCCCTTCCCGGCATCATGTCGACCCGCCTGATCCCGGATCCCCAGGATCGGCTGGCCACGATCATGGTGGCGCCGTTCATGAGTTGTTCGGCGCGGTTGCCGGTGTACGTGCTGCTTACCGGCCTGCTGTTCCGAGACAACGCCTTGCTCGCCGGCTTCGTGTTTGCCGGTTGCTACTTGCTGGGGGCGACGGCGGCGCTGTTTTCGGCGCTACTGTTCCGCCGCACCATCATGCGCGGACGATCTCGGCCCATGGTGCTGGAGCTGCCGAGCTACAAGCTGCCGTCGCTGCGTACGGCCCTGTACACGGCGGCCTATCAGGGCAAGACGTTCCTGGAGAAGGCCGGGACGGTGATCCTGGCGATCTGCATCGTCATGTGGTGGCTGTCTGCGTTCCCGCAGGCCGAGCCGCCGGCCGAAGCCGTGGCGCTGCGGGCGCAGGCGGCGGCCGTCGCCGACCCGAGCGACGCGGCCGAGCTGCAGCGCTCCGCGGACTACCTCGAGGCGAAGAACGCGCAGTCGCAGAGCTTCGCCGGCAGGCTGGGCCGTTTCGCCGCGCCGGTCTTCGCTCCGCTCGGCTACGACTGGCAGCTTACCGTGGGTATTCTCACGAGCTTCCTGGCGCGCGAGGTCTTCGTCTCGACGATGGCGGTGCTGGTGGTCGGGGATCCCGATGCCGACCCGGAGGATCGCGGCGTCATTGCGGCTGTACGCGGGGCGCAACGGGACGACGGCAGCCCGCTGCTGACCCCCGCTTCGGCCGCCAGCCTGCTGGTGTTCTTCGTGCTTGCCATGCAATGTCTACCGACCTTGGCGGTGACGCGGCGCGAGACCGGCAGCGGCCGTTGGGCTCTTCTGCAGCTCGCCTACATGACCGGCCGGGCCTGGGTTGCCGCATTCGTCACCTTCAACGGCCTGCACGCCCTGGGCGCAGGCTGAACGGAAGAGACGCACACGTGCCGTGGACCGATTGGCAGTTCTGGGTCGTCACGCTGGCGTTCCTGTGGGGAGCGAAGGTGATCGTTCGTCAGGTGGTTCCGCGACGCCGCGGCGAAGGTTCGGCGTGCGGATCCTGTGCCAGCGGAGCGGCAGCCTGTGCGAAGCCGGACGAGACCGCGGACGCGTCTTCGGAATTGCCCGTGGTTTCCGGTCGTCCCTGAGACTTCCGCGCCCCGGCACGGCCCCCTGTATCCTGTCCGCATGAGCGCCCTGCCTGTCTCCCGTCGCCGGACCTTCGCCGCCGCAGCCTGGGGAACGCTCCTGTTCAACGTTCTCGTCATCCTCGGGGGCACGATCGTCCGCGCCACCGGGTCGGGTGACGGCTGCGGCGAGAGCTGGCCCAAATGCGGCGACCAGTTCATCCCGCCCAACCCGACCGTCGAGACAGCGATCGAGTTCGCCCACCGCGCCACGTCGTTTTTCGCCGGCATCGGCGTTCTCATGGTGCTTATTCTGGCGATTCGCACCTTCCCGAAGGGACACATCGTGCGCAAGGCGGCGATCGGGGCGAGCGTGTTTCTCATTGTCGAGGCGTTGCTCGGCGCGGCGCTCGTGCTCTACGGATGGGTTGATGCCGACGTGTCGCTCGGCCGCACCATCGTGGTGCCGCTGCACCTGACAAATACGTTTCTGCTCCTCGGGTTCCTGACGCTGACCGCCTGGTGGGGATCGGGTTTCCCGGCACCCGTGCGGCCGCTGGGGTCAACCGCCGGGCGCTGGGCCGTGGGAGGCGCCCTCGTGCTGGTCGCGCTCGGAGCCACCGGCGCACTCAACGCGTTGGCCGACACGGTGTTCCCGTCGGAGTCGGTGATGAGCGACCTCGCGGAGAAGTTCGGGCCCACGGCGCCAGCGCTCAGCCGCCTCCGCATCGTCCACCCGATCGCCGCCGTCATCGGCGGCCTGTTGCTCATCTGGATGGCGGCGGGGAGGGTGGTCGCGGCGTCTGCGCGGACGCGTCGGTGGGCGGCGGCCGTGGCGCTGCTGGTGCTGGCGCAGATGTTCATCGGGATCGCCAACATCTTCTACCTGACGCCGCTGAGCCTGCAGGTTGTCCACCTGATGGTCGCCGACTTCCTGTGGATCGCCTACGTGATCTTCGGGGCCTCGTGGCTGGGCGATCCGGAAACCTGAAACGTCTTCCGAGCGCCTGTGGTTCGAGCGGCAGGACGAGCGCGTGCTCAGCGCGGTATCTGAACCGCCGTGAGCCTGAGGTAGGAGCGCGGCTGAAGCTCGAAGGAGACGGGTACGATCGCCGGACTCCGCCGGTCGGATTCGGGATTCGCCGGCAGCTCCGTCCAAATCTTGAATGACTCGACGTCGTCACCGTGCTCGTCGTAGACGCGGTACTCGAGCCGGTGCACGACGGTTCCCGCCGGCACCAGACCGGTGGCTGCGTAATCTGCGGCGCGCCCGCGGTCGATGTCCTGCTCACGGAACTCGAGCTGTAGAACCCGGCTGTCGTGAACGTACGGCGTGCGGAAGCGTGCCGCCTCGCTGCCGCCCGCGACTTCGAGCGCTACATGCCGCAGCGAGCGCTGGATGGCTCCGAGGAATCCGAGGGGCTCCTCGTAGAGATTGCCGCTCGGGTTGCGCAAGGCTTCCCTCGGCTCCAGGGCGGCTGTCCGCCATGCCCCGCGCACATCCGCGAAGAGCGCGGCGGCGCTCTCCCACTTGCCCTCCAACAGGAGGGTGGCGACGGAGCTGGAGCTGCTTCGGGACCGGATCATGGCGTCGATGAGCGTGTACGGTTGCAGGCTCTGATCCTGTTCGAGGCTGCGCTCCGCGGCCTCGCGTGTCTCGGCACGGTCGGCAGAGATAACGCCGAACTGAGCCGTCCACGAGGCGCCGTCATCTCCGAGCTTGACTGCCTCGCGAATGAAGCCGAGACGGTTGAGCCCGCGCGCCCGGTCCGGGATCGAGGCCGCAAAGAACTCGTACGTGCGCAGCGGCCCGTTTTCGTCGTCAAACTCCCGCATGGCGAAGCTACCGACGCCGACGTCGTCGCGGCTCACGAGCGGAATCGATGTCACCAGCAACGGCAGCAGGACGGTGGCATTCACGCGGTAACGCACCGCACGGTCGGCCCGCAGCCGGCGCTCTCCGGGGTCGAATGCGCCGGGGGCCCACTCCTCGATGTGAGGGATGGGTTGCTGCGCGCTATGTGTGTGGCCGCCGCTCCCGGTGCTGGGCGACGGGTGCGATCCGGCGCCGGCGTCGCGGTGCGCGCTCTCAACGCCCTGCGGAGCCGGGGTCGCGGAAGCACAAGGGACTCCTCCGAGCGCCAGCGCGCAGGTGAGCAGGAACGCGGATTGTGAGCGTCTCGAGGTCACCTGCGGAGTGTATCTCGCTGTTGGCGCTGCCGGGTATTCTCCATGCCGACAGCGTCGAGCCTCTTTTGCTGACGGCGTCCCCTGTCCCGAGCGGCGTCGGCGTTCCTGTCCCGACCGGCGTCGGCGTCCCTGTCCCGACCGGCGTCGGCGTCCCGGTCCCGACCGGCGTGAGTGTCCCTCGGGGAGAGCGGTCGCACCGGGAGAGAGCTGCTGAAAATTCAGCATCTCCTCTTGACTGCCGACATGGAAATGCTATTTTTTCAGCATCTTTCGGACGCTCCCCGGTGTGCGAAAGGAATCAGGATGCCGCAGCCGTCGCCGGAGCACCTGAGCCGCCGTGAGCGGCAAATCATGGACATCCTGTACGAGCGTGGCAGCGCTTCCGCCGCCGAGGTGCTCCAGGATCTCGCCGACCCGCCGAGCTACTCTGCAGTCCGCGCGGCGCTGAGGGTCCTCGAAGAGAAAGGGCACATCAGCCATGAACGCCGGGGGCACAAGTACGTCTTTCGGCCGATTGTGTCGCGACGGAGTGCCCAGAGGACGGCCACGCGAAGGCTGGTGAAGACTTTCTTCGAGGGTTCCCGGGAGAAGGCTGTCGCGGCACTGCTCGGCGACGCCGAGAATCTAAACGCCGACGAGCTCGACCGCATTGCGGAGCTGATCGAACAGGCGCGCAGGGAAGGCCGCTGATGTCGCTGGCGATCGATGTAGCGGTGAAGGGCTTGCTGGTGCTGGCGCTGGCCACGGCGGTGGTACGTATGCTCCGTGGCGCTTCGGGCCGACGCACGCTTTCGGCTGGTGCGCGATGCGGGCACAGTGGCGTTCGCCGGCGTGATTCGCAACGGCCGCGGCAGCGGGGAGTTCGCCTTCACGCCTGATGCCTCCTGGCGCCGCAGAACGCCGGACGAGGCCCGTCACTGCGACGGTCCTTACACCGCTCCACTTTCATGTCGCTGCGGACTCTGTAACCCTTTCGGTAAGTGCGACGTCCTGCCCTCGAGGAACCGGATGCTCATCAAGAAGCCGTCTGCGATCAAAGAGTCCGAAGTCACCCCTGAATCCGTGTACCGAAACCGCCGCCAGTTCTTGCAGGCCGGCGCCACGGGTGCGCTGGGAGCCATTGCCGGCGGCGTGCTGCCGGCAAGCGTGTCCGCGTTGACACGCCCGACGCAGGTCGGCAGGCAACTCGGCGGCATCGTGGAGTCCCCGCTGTCCACGAACGAGGAGCCCAATACCTGGGAGCAACTCACGACGTACAACAATTTCTACGAGTTCGGCACCGGCAAGGACGATCCGGCCAGATACGCGCACGAGATGACGATCGAACCGTGGACGGTCAAGGTCGACGGCCTGGTGGGCAAGCCTGCGGATTATTCCGTCGACGATCTGATCAAGCCGAACGCTCTCGAGGAACGCATCTACCGGTTTCGCTGCGTCGAAGCCTGGTCGGCGGTGATCCCCTGGGTCGGCGTCCCTCTCAAGGACGTGCTCGAGCGCCTCGAGCCGCAGCCGGGGGCCAACTACGTTGCCTTCCAGACCTTGCTGCGGCCCTCGGAGATGCGAGGCCAGCGTAGTCGAGTGCTCGACTGGCCCTACGTCGAAGGATTGCGCATGGACGAGGCGATGCATCCGCTGACCCTGCTCGCTGTCGGCCTTTACGGCCGGGAGCTACCCAACCAAAACGGCGCCCCGATCCGCTTGGTGGTGCCGTGGAAATACGGGTACAAGAGCATCAAGTCCATCGTGCGGATCAGCCTGGTCGAGGACGAACCGCCGACATCTTGGAACATCGCCAATCCGCGAGAATACGGCTTCTATTCGAACGTCAATCCGGAGGTCGATCACCCGCGCTGGAGCCAGAAGACGGAGCGTCCTCTCGGCGGCTTCTTCAAGAACAAGCAAACGCTGATGTTCAATGGCTACGCAGACCAGGTGGCCGACCTGTACGCGGGTATGGACCTGCGCCGATACCACTAGCGAGGTCCCTCACCGTGTCACGGCGGCTGCTGAAAGCCGCGGTGTTTGCCATCTGTCTGGTGCCCGCGGCCACGCTCGCGTATCGCGCTTTCGTTAGCGGAGATCTCGGCGTCAACCCCGTCGATACCCTGCTGCACGAAACCGGCCGACCGGCACTCCAGATCCTCCTGGTAACGCTTGCAGTCACCCCGCTGCGGCGGCTCACCGGCTGGAACGATCTCATCCGCGTGCGCCGCATGCTGGGCCTGTTCGCCTTCTCCTACGCGGTGGTGCATTTTTCCTTCTACTTCACCTTCGATCAGGTGTTTTCGCTCGCCGGGGTGCTGGACGACGTCACCAAGCGACGGTTCATCCTCTCGGGAATGGTTGCCCTCGGTGCGATGCTGCCCCTGGCGTTCACCTCGACCCGGGGCTGGATCCGCCGGCTCGGCGGCGAGCGCTGGCGGAAGCTGCACCGTCTGGTCTACCTCGCCGCCGCGGCAGGCGCGCTGCACTTCATCTGGAAGGAGAAGGTACTGACGGTCGAAACCGTTACTTACTTCCTCCTGGTTGTCGCCTTGCTTGGCTATCGTGTGGCCGGCGTGCTGCGAAAGAGCAGGGCCTGACGCCGAGATTTCCGCAGAGTACTACGCGTAGGCGCGCACAATGATGCAGAATGCGCTTTGATGGAGCAACAAGACGTGTTTCGCTTCATGGGGCGCGTGGGTGGCGCCGCCGGCTGTGACCGCTGCTGAAGGGTCGTCGTCGCGGGTTCCCGGAAACGCGCGGGGGGATGTTTCGCACGCCGTGGGGCGCGGCGGCTCTGACCGCCGAGAACAACGAAAGGGTGAGATCACGTGCATCGAAGCAATACCTGCGTCTCGGAGCGTCGACATCTCGTATCCAACGGACTCGCCATCGCCCTGCTGCTGGCCGTCACGTGGCTTCCGGCAGCGGCATACGCCCAGAGCACCGAGGCGACGTTCACCATCGGCGCCCTCTTGGGCGACGACATCGCGCTCGATCTCGGCATCATTGACGACGCCACGGCCAAGTTCGAAAACTCACCCATCTACGGCGGCAGGGTGGGGTGGTACGGCTTTCCGCTCGGCGTCGAGGCGAGCGTGCTCTACAGTCCCAGCGGTGTGGAGATCGAGCCGGTCTTCCTCGCGCCCGACAAGACGTCGCTGTTGTATGCCGAGGCGAACGTCCTGCTGATCATCCTCCCCGGTCCCGTCGCGCCCTTCGCCACGGCCGGCATCGGCGCGCACCGGATCGAGTTCAGCTTCACGCAGGGATCGCTCACGGAGACGGCATTCGGCTGGAACTGGGGAGGCGGGCTGAAGGCGAAGATCGGACCGATCGCGCTACGCGGGGATTTGAGGGACCACGTGACCAAGTTCGAATCCACCGATGTGCTCGCCCTCCTGGGGACCCCGAACACCTTCCACAACTGGGAGGCCTCGGTCGGCATCGGCGTGGCGTTCTGACGCTCGTTGACCGGTCAACGACTGCCACGTACGGTCGCGGCTGCATGTGCGCTCGCCAGCGGCCTGTGTCTTTCGTTCTATCCGACCCTCGTGTCCGGCTTCTCCGCCATGCAGGTGGAGCCGCTCGATACGCCCCTGATCAACTACATCCTCGAGCACAGCTACCTGTGGATCACGGGTGATCCTCTCCACGGGAGCTTCTGGAGCCCGCCGGTCTTCTATCCGGCGAGCAACACCGCTGCCTACAGCGAGACGTTCCTGGGGACGGCGCCCGTGTACTGGCTGTTCCGCATCCTGGGGACGGCGCCGGATACGTCGTATCAGCTTTGGTTCATCGCGCTTGCTGCTTTGAACTTCCTGGCTGCATTCGTATTTCTGCGGCGTGGTCTCGCGGCAGGTTTTGCCGGCGCCACGGCAGGGGCCTGGTTGATGGCGTTCGGGTCACCGCGGACGCAGCAGTTGATCCATGCTCAACTCGTGCCCGTCTTCTTCGTGCTGATCGCGCTCTACTGCCTGCATCGTTTGTTCATCGAGCCGGCGACCGGCGGCCGTTTCGTCGCCGTCTTTTTCGCCGCGGTTGCGGTTCAGCTTTACACCAGCTTCTACGTCGGCTGGTTCCTGATCTTCGGCCTCTGCCTCGCGGTGGCCATGGCGCTCGCGGCTCCCGGCCCGAGATCTCGGCTGGTCGCCGTCTTCCGCCAGCAGCGCATCTCGATCCTGGTCTGCGCGACGCTGTCCGCGGCGTTGATTGTCCCCATGTTGCTGCGCTACCTCGATGCCGTCCGCGCACGCGGCTATCGGGAGTTCGGCGAGGTTGCACCCATGCTCATCCGGCCGCAGTCGTGGCTGTACATGGGCCCGGATAGCTGGCTGTACGGCGGGCTCGCGGACCTCGGCGGGCTGGCTGCGCTGCCGATGGAGCACGAGCACAGGCTCGGCGTCGGTCTGCTCACAGCGGCGGTCTCCATCGCCGGGCTCTGGCTTGTCCGCGCCAAGGCGATCGTCCGCTTCACCGTTGCCACCGTGGTGCTGATGTCCGCCCTGGCGATGGCCTTTCCGGGAGGTTTTACCGCCTGGGAGCTCGTCTTCGAGACGGTGCCAGGGGCTGCCGCCCTCAGGGCGGTCTCGCGGATCGGCATGCTCGCGCTCATCCCGCTGGGCATAGGCCTGGCTTCCGTCGTCGACGTCCTGAAGGTTCGCGGTCGATGGCTGCCGCTCATCCTCGTCATCGCGGTGGTCTTTGTCGAACAGGGAGCCGGCCTGCCTTCGTACGACAAGGCAGGGCACCGACGGGAGGTTGCGCGGCTGGCCGCCGGCATTCCGGCGCGGGGTGACGCGTTTCTTCACGTTGCCGGGTACGGCAGTGCGTTCTGGCGTGGTCAGGTAATCGCCATGTGGGCCGGCACGCGGACCGGAAAGCCGACGGTCAACGGTTACTCGGGCAACGTGCCCCCCGGGTGGTCGTTCTTCGAGGAGGTCGTCAACGACGACGCTCGCCGCGCCGACGCGCTGGCGAGTTGGGGAGCTCTGCACGGAATCGATCCCGAGAGGATCGTCGTCGTCCGGAGTCCCTGACGGAACCGGCGCGGTGGACCCGACCCGATCCACACGCAAGATCCGTCACCCTCATGCCGAGGCCTGCTCGTAGACTGTAAAGATTCTTCCGTTACAGTCCACCAGTGTCATGAGTCACCGGGCCCCAATAGAATGATGCGGATTCGTGGCTCAGGACACCCAAGTTTCGTCGATTCGATTCCTGAGCGAATTCCCGAGAGGTGCACCGATGACCCCAGGACGTCCCACGTGCCCCGCCGCCGGCTGCGATGGAGACCTGCACCGCGAGTTTCTCACCGGCCTCAACCAATCGACGGCGCAGATGATGCGGTTGGGTGGGCTGGCGCTGATCCTCGGCCCGCTGGTATTCGGCGCCCCGTTCTTCCTGGATTACGTTGTGCGGGGCGCCGCCGGGCGCGGCGGCGCTGCAGCGACGCTGGTCGCGATCGTCGTACCCGTGATCGGAGGCGTCCTTCTGCTTCGCCATCGCGCGCAGCGCCTGGCCGAGCGCACCGAGCAGCACAGGTGCAACAAGTGCGGGACGGTGTTTCCGGTCACAGGTGACTGATGCCTGGTGGGCTGTAACGATCCTTCCGTTACAGCCCACCAGGCGCTTGCCGCGGCGCGCGGTCCTGTCGCAGGCTCTCCTCGCCCTGCGGACATCGGGCGGCACGTTCGAGGTCGTGTGCGGCGGCGGCCGGTGGCCTTCACTCGTGGCGCAGTGCCTCCATCGGATCGACGCGCGATGCGCGCCTTGCCGGCAAGTACGCGGCCAGCGATGCGACGGCTGCC
>CBDUAS010000045.1:0-11684 GCA_965365185.1 uncultured bacterium
GAGCATTTTTGGGTTGGCTTTTACTGTGTGATGAGGTACTTTGCTGCGGAGTTTGATGTTTATCTGTGCAAGACAATGTTTAATCGATCTGCGGCAACCATGACTGAGGAGCCGACGGATGGCTGACGACACGAAACGCGAGATATCCGGCGGAAAGGACGAGTTTCGTGCGCTTTCCGATATTCGCGCCGCCCTCGAGGCTGCCGAGCTCGAGCACGGACGCATGGAGCGCAATCGCCGTCGACTGCGCGACCAGCTCGACGAGCTCCTGACCTCTCTGCGCGACGGAGCCTTGTTGTTGCTGTTCGACGCGGACGGCGAACTGGCCGGCGCCGAGGGACCGATCGATGATCACCTGGGGATCTCCCTCACCGACCTGGTCGAGAGATTCGACGACTTCACGACCGAGGACACGTTCCGCGAGCTGAAGCGCGCGAACAAGGACGTCATGGCCCCGGATTCGGCAGGCGTCTCTGTGAGTCGCAGCGCGCTGCGTTCGGAAAAGAAGCAGGTCAGCTACACCTGGGTGCACCTGCGTCGACACGACGACGACGATGCGCTCATCGGCGCAGAGGTCATTGGCGTTGCATCGATGTCACCGGAAGCGGATCAAGACGATAGCGCGGAAGAGGGGCCGGACCCGTACGAGTCTCTTCTGCAGCAGCTTTCTCGCCGCCTCCTCGACGACGCCGGCGACGCGACGATCCGGCGAGCCCTGGAGGCGTTCGGGGACCTGCTCGACGTGGATCGTGTCGTCATCAACCGGTACGACGAGGACGACCGGGCCTTCTCGATCTTGTCGTCTTGGCTGCGCGGCGACGTCGAGCCGTTGGCTGCCGAAGCCAAGGGGATATCGATCTCGGAGCTGCCGTGGGCTTACTCGTTGCTGGGAGCAGGCGAGTCCGTGGTGGTGTCGGAGAGCGCCGGCCTGCCGGCCGAGGCCACAGCCGAGAGGCGCATCTACGCCGCCGACGGCGTGGAGTCCTCGCTGCTCGTTCCGATGGTGCGCAAGGATCATCTCTTCGGGTTCGTTTCGATTCAGTGCGCCGGCCCGCCAAGGGACTGGAACGCCCTGGACGTGGCGCACGCCAGCGGCTTCGTGCGGCTGCTCTCGGCCACGCTGGCGCGGCGCGAGGTCGAAACCGAGCTCGCCGAGGCTCGGGATGCCGCCGCTGCGGCCGAGGAGCGCGCAAAAGGCGCCGAATCGCGGAGCGAGAAGGCGGAGGACCGCGCCAAAGAGGCCGCCAAGAAGACCGAGGAGCTCGAGTCCGAAGCAAAGGACGCGCGGCGCCGCGTAGAAGAGCTGGAGCGGGATCTGCAGAAGGCGCACAAGGCTGAGCGCGAGGCCCGCTCGCTGGCTGACAAAGAAACCGATCGCTCGAAAGAGGCCCGCACCGAGGCGGAGAAGATCCGCTCCGAGGTCAAGAAGGTGCGCCGCGAGCTGCAGACCACCGAGGACGATCTGCGGCAGGCCCAGCGGCGGGTGGAAGACGCCGAAGCAGAAGTGTCTTCCCTGCGTGCCGAGCTCCACAAGGGGCAAGAACGGGTCGAGAGCGCGCTTCGCGATGCCAAGGACGCGCGGGACGAGCTTCGAGAGCTGCGCGAGGCAGACCGCGCTGCCGCCGAGGTCGTGCGCCAGGCGACGACCAAGCTGGCAGCCATGGAAGACTCGCAACCAGGGCAAGCCGCCGAACCGTCGGCGGGTGGACCGGTCGGGAGCGGCTTCGATCCCGACGCGACCCTGGAAGTGGAGCTTTCCTCGCTTGTCGAACGACGAGAGCGCGAGGCCAAGGAGGCCGCCGCGCAGATCGCTGAGCTGGAGGAAGCCGAGGAAACGCGAGAGGCCCCGGGGCGCCGCCGTCAAGGGCGCGACGACGACGCGACACCTCGCTCGGTCGACCTCGACAAGGCACTCGAGCACACGCAGGTGGAGGAACGGCTACGCGAGGCTCGCGAGGAGTTCGGGGAGGCCCCATGGGGAAGCAGCGCTCGCGGGAGTGCTTTGCCCAGCGTCTTGCGGGAAGAGCGGAAGATCGACGACGAGGAGCACGAGGAAGGTTCGCTCGACGCAGGCGCGGACGATGAGGAATGGCGCCCGGCACGCGATCGCGGCGACCAGGGCCTTGATGCCGACGAGGGCCGCGACCTCGATGGAGATGTCGCTGCCGCGCGCAGCATGGCGCGCCGGGCGGCCGGCATCGAAGAGGAGCGCGATGAGGATGATTGGCGGGACGTACGCGCCGGCGACGATGATCGAGAAATCGGGGAGGCGGAGTCGGAAGCCCACGAGCGCGACACGAATCGTTCCCGCGACGACGCCGTCGTCATCGAAACAGCATGGGAGGACCGCCCCGAGGTCCTCGACGACGTCGCTCAACGGGACACCGCGCCACCCGCCGAAACTGCCTTCAGAGAGGTCGAGGCGGCAGAGACGGAGCGAGTCGACCGGGAGATTGACGCCGTAGTCTCGGACCTTTGGCCCGGGGATGCCGAAGGGGGCGAGGATGTGGAAGAGACCGAGGAAACACCGGTGGTCGAGCTCGCCGAGCTCGAGGGCATCGACGCGGAGATCGGCCTGCAGGACGTCGGGGGCAACGAGGAGCTGTATCGGAGTCTGTTGACGAAGTTCCGCAATGACTACATCGGCGCCGCCGCGAAGATCGAAGCGGCGATCGAGAAGGGCAACATCGAGGTTGCCCACCTGCTGCTGCACGCGATCAAGGGTGTGTCCGGGATTCTGGGCGCCACCCGGGTGCATGATTCAGCCGACGAGCTCGAGACCAGGTTGATCGATCAGGACGCCGACGCCAGGCACGCCGCGGTCGGGGACTTCACGGTTGCTCTCAACCAGGTGCTGGATTCGATCTCGTTGCTCGAAGCTCCTCCGCCGGGCGATGCCGAGGAGGAAGAGCTGCCGCCGGAGGACGTCTGGCAGCGCGAAGCAACCGAGGGTGGTGGCAACGGGGTCTCCGACCCGATGGTGCTGCGCAGCTACCTGAGTGGTCTGCGGCAACACCTGGTGGCCGAGAAGCCGCGCCAGTGCCGGCTGGTCATGCGTGAGATCACCGCCCGCAAGTGGCCGGCGGGCTTCGACGAACGGGTCGCGGAGCTCAACAACCACATTGTCGATGCCAGTTTCGAGGACGCCCGCGGGGCGTTCGACGGGCTGATGGCGATGTTCGACGAGGACTGAGCGCGACTCGGTCGCTCGGCTACCAGCCGCCCAGCCGTTCGCTGCGATCGACGCCGTCCAGGTCCGCGGGCGTGGGGATTCCCATGATGCCGGCGAGCGTCGGTGCCAGGTCGGCGGTGATCACGTGGTCGGCAATCGTCCCTGGAGTGCCCCCGGGGACGGCGATCACGAACGGTACCCAGGTGTCGTAAGCGTGCGGCGACCCGTGCGTCGTTCCGGCCGATCGCCTATCGAGGTAGAAGGCACGGTACTGCACCTCGAAATCCGGGCTGCGGTCGGGGTGGAAGCTGTTGGAGAAGAGTCGGCGATAGTGGCTCTCGTCGCTGTTTGCCAGCGCTTCTTCGGCCACGGCGCCTGCCGTTGCCACGCCTGGGTCTCGCAGGAGCTCGGCTCGCGTCCAGACGCGCTCGACGGCGGCGCACTCACCGAGCATGGTGGTGATCTCCCGCTCCAGCTCCGCCCGGTCGACGCCGGATTCGACGATGACTTCGTCGTTCAGGTAAAGGTCGAAGAGGAACCACTCGGAATCGCCGAAGCGCTCCTTCAATCGACGGCCGACGTCTTGGAAGCACGCGACATCACCCGCATCCGCGCGCGCGGCCCACGCACCCTGCGCCCGCCGATACGCCGGAAGGGGCGCCACACCGTGGTCGGCGCTCAACGCGATGAGCGTGTTGTCGAGACCGACCTGCGCGTCGATCACGTCCAAAAGCTCTGCGAGCGTGCGGTCGAGCCTCAGGACCGTGTCCAGCACCTCGCGACTGTTCGGCCCGAAGGAGTGGCCTACGTAATCGAGCGCGGAAAAGCCGAGACCGAGGAAGTCGGGATGGTCGTCGGTGCCCAGCCTCTCCTCGGCAAGGATGGTCTTTGCCAGCTCGAGCAGGTAGTTGTCGACGAACGGCGAGGAGAGCAGGGCGGCGTAGAATCCGGCACCCGGCTCCAGAGACTTCCCGCCGAATGCGTACGGAAACGAGCGCTGGTAGATGCCCTCGTCCATTTCGACGATGTCGAGCTCGGCCAGGACGTCCGGGGGCACCGGCAGCGGTTCCCAAAGCCGGCCGAAATACGCGTCGGGCCAGCGCCGATCGTTGAAGTCTTCCAGCCAGTCCGGCTCGGCGTAGTAGCCGCTGGTTGCCCACTCGCCGGAGTCGTACCACAGCGCCGCATCGGCGTCGTGGCCACCGATCAGAATGGCGGCGCGGTCCTTGGCGCTGGCGGCAAACACCTTGGCGGCCGGGTCGGCCTCCTTCAGCCAGTCGCCCAGCGTAGACACCAACAGGTTGGACGGAGATCGGTGGTAGTCGCGACCCTGGACGCAATACACCTCCTCGCCGGTCGTGCGGTCGAACCACCGGTTGGAGATGATGCCCGATCGGCGTGGAAAGCATCCCGACGCCAGCGTCGCATGCCCGGCGCCGGTGACCGTGTTCGCGTGGTCGTGATGGGCGTCCGCGAAGACCACGCCGTTGTCGAGCAGGTAGCCGAAGCCGCCGTCGAGCAAGGGGCGAAAGCGGACGAGATAGTCCTGGCTGAGCTGGTCGATTACCAGAAAGAGCACCAGCTTGGGCGTCCCCGCCGGGAACGCGGTCGGTGGCGGTGTGGGCGTGCCGCACGCCGTAGACAGGGTGATCGCGATGAGGACGACGACCGTGGGGCGGCGCACGAGCAGACGACGGCCCATCAACGTTTGCGCAAATCGCCGGCGAACAGCAGCCAGGCATGCGGATCGAGCGCCAGTTCAACGGGTTCCGAGGCGACCGCGAACGAGAACGATTGCTCGACGCCGTCGACCTCGACGGTTTCGATCTGCGGCGGCTCGAGGCTGTCGAGGTGGATGCCGATGTCGAGCGGAAATCGGAATCCTCCGTTGGGGTCCTGCGTCTGCCGCAGTGTCACCTCGACGCGGCCCGAGCCGGCGTCGTAGCTCCAGAGGCCATCGAGAACCGGGTGGCCGGGCGTGTACGCCCATTGGCGAAAGAACCACCCGAGCTGCTGGCCCGATGCCTCTTCCATGACCCTCTGCAAATCCTCGGTCAGGGCATTGCCGTGGCGGTACTCGCGGTAGTAATCGCGGATACCGCGCCAAAACGCGTCATCGCCGACTTGCCGCCGCAGCATATGCAGCACCCACGCCCCCTTCTGGTACGCGTTGCTGTTGAGCATGTCGCTGGGATCGGTGAGCTGCTCCGCGATGAGCGCCTGATCGGGATTGCGGCGATGAAACCCGATGACGGTATCGCGAGCGCTCCGCATGCCGCGCTCCCTGACGCCCCGCCCGTGCGTGTGCTCGTTGTATAGCTGGGTGAAATACGTCGCGAAGCCCTCGCTCAACCACAGATGGTGCCAGTCTCGCTCGGTGACCGCGTCGCCGAACCATTGGTGTGCGACCTCGTGGGCGATCAAGCCTTCGATGCTCCGATCGCCGCGCACGGACCGCTCGCTGTAGAAGATGTTTCCGGCGTTTTCCATACCGCCGTAGCGTGTCTTCGACTGCACATTGGCCAGCTTCGCGTAAGGGTACGGACCGACGTGGGTGTCGAAGAATCGCAGTGCCCGCTCGGCGAGGGCATAGTCGTGAAATCCCGCTTCCCGGTTCTGCGGGTACACCCACGATTGCACCGGCACGCCGGATACCGAGGTCACGTGCTGTACGGCAAAACGGGCGACGCCGATGACCATGACCTTCGGGGGTATCGGAACCGCCGAGGCCCAGTGTGTACGGCGCCTGCCGTCGCCCAGGTCGGTCTGCTCCATCAGACGTCCGTTTCCGACCACTTGATAGCGGTCCGAGGCGACCACGATCCACTCCACCGTAGCCTTGTCCGAAACGTGATCGACGGTGGGAAGCCAGTGGCGTGCGCGATCCGGCCAATTGTCGCCGAAGAAGGTGCGCTCGCCGAACATGTTCTCGTCGATGATCAGCCCGTCGGCAGGACGACCGCGGTAGTCGACGCGGAACGTGCGGGCTTCGCCGGCGGCAGACGGCGTCGCCATCTCGATTCTCAGGCGGTCGCCGGCGTGTGTGTGGCGCACATCGGCCCCGTTGCGGGTCACACGGATGACCTCCATCCCGGTTTCCGAACCGGCATCCCGACCGACCAGATCGAATCCGAGCTCCTCGACGCCGGCGGCAAGGAAGCGGACGACGATCTCCGTACGCCCCTCGATAAGGTCGGATTGCTCGCTCAGGTCGAGATGAAAGCGATAGTGCTCGACGTCGACGCGAAGGTCGCGCGGGTAGTCGTCGGCGGCTCCCGTTGCCGGGTTCAGGAGGCTGAGCGTCAAGAGCGCTAGCAGGATTCTGTTCACGGGCAAACGAAACTCCGTAGTGTGCTGGCGAATCAGGTCTGACAAACCGGCGCCAGTAATACTATCCTTCATACAGGAGCCGCGAGAGACGGCCGTCTCGCGGTCAGTCGGGTTCAGGCTATCGCGATCTGCAAAAGGAGGTCACACATTGCAGGTTCCACTGGAGATCACGGGGCATCATGCTTACGTGTCCAAGCGCGTCGAGTCGCTGATCGAGAAGAAAACGGCCAAGCTGGAGCGCTTTTACGACCGGCTCACAAGCTGCCGTGTAGTCATCGACAAGTCGGCGAAGAGCCAGAAGAACGGAACACCGTTCAAGGTCCGGATTCACCTGGGCGTGCCGGGGCAGGAGATCACCATCGATCGCCAGCAGGAAACCGATCTCACTGCAGCCGTGCACGCCGCCTTCGACGCCGCAACTCGAAAGCTCCAGGAATACGCCCGCACACGACGGGGTGAAGTCAAGAGTCACAGCGTGGGTGCGGAGCAGATCTGAACCATACCGGCCCCTGAAGGGTGCTGCTTCAGGGGCTGGTTTCTCGTAGCGATCGGACCGCCTCCAGGCAGGGCGGGCCGAGGTAGGCGTTGCCGGCCAAACGGCCCAGTACCAGCGCCGAGGTGGCGCCGATCGCCCCCATGATGTCGAAGCCGAAGATCGCGATCGACAGCACCACGGCGATGCCTGCAACCTCCACCACCGTGGCTCCGGTGAGCGGCTTGGTCATGCGTGCGTTGACCAGCAGGGCCCGCTGAAAGGACATCAAGACCGACAGGGCGGGCAGCAAGGCCGCGATGCGTGCCGGGATGATGGCGAGCGCGGCGAGCTCCGGTGGCAGGCCCGCAACGGTCCTGAACCAGATCGTTGCCAGCGGCGTGAAGACGATCAGGCCGAGTCCGAGCGACGAAGCGATCGCCAGCCCGGCGGCAAAATTGCGGATCCTGTCGAGGTTCTCCGCCCTTTCTCCCATCAACGCGATGGTGACCTCCTGGTAGGACAGCCCGACGCTGCGGAACACGAACGCCAGCCCATGCACCACCGGTAGGACCGCCAGCGACTCGATCGCCATGCGGCTACGACCCATGAAGAACGTCACCATCGGATGAATGGCCATCGCCAGGATGGACATCATGGCGAGCGGGAAGTAGAAAGACGAGATGCCCTTCAGGGTGAGCTTCTCGGGCAGTTCGGATTCCCGCTGCCCGGCCAGTAGCTCGCCGACGATTCCGCGGGCCATGAGACGGGAAGCCGCCGCCTCGGCGACGACCCCGGTCGCCAGGCCCAGAGCGCCGACGTGGGCTCCCTCGAGTCCCAGGAACAAGGCGCCGCAGATGGCGCCGAGCGCCATGAACACCACCCGCACGATGGCGCCGTACGCCACCCGGGCGGTCATGTCGTGCCGTACGAGGGTCCCCTGCAGGAATCGGCGATAACCGATCGCGCCGGGCCAGGGCAGCAGCAGCGCCATCGAGCCGTAGGTCAGCCGGGCTACCTCCGGCGGTAGGTTCAGCAGCGTCTCGGTGAGGAAACGGAACACCGGTGGAACCAGGACCAGGACCATGACCGCGGTGAGCGCGGCATTGAGCGTGTAGGTAAACCTGCGCAGCGCCAGGTAGCTGGTCTTGTCCTTGACCAAGGCCGTCGCGGCGCTCAGCAGCATGATGACCGGAGCCTCGATGATCAGCGCGAAGGCGATCGAGATTCCGTAGGCCGCCAGGTTCTCCGTCGGCGCCGGCAAGCGGGCGATGGCGGCGGCCAGGAAGGGGCCCTCCACGGACATCATCAACCAGGTGCCGGCGAGGGGCGACCAGAACCGGAAGATGCGCCCGTACGTCACGGGTCTTTCGGCATCGGATCCGGCCATCGGGTTTTGCCGCGGTGAAAGGCAGTCAGGAGATACGGTCGAGAACCGATTGGAATTCCGGCCAATCGAAGGCTCGTAACGTCGTCATTCGCACGTTGCCGTCCGAGCCCAGCGAAAGCAACACCGCGGCCGCCGTTTCGTCGTCCGGCGCCTCGATCACCAGCACGCCGTCATGCGTGCCGAGCGTCCAGTAAACGTCCTTGACGCGGGCGCCGGCCTTTTCGGCGACCTCGAGGAACATGTCGGCACGGTGCGGCGAGTCGCGAAGGCTCTGAATACCCTGGTCGGTGAAGTTCAGCAGCGCGATGAACGTGTGCATCATGGCTCTCCGGATTCGTGGGCTTTCGTCAGGTCACCGCGCCAGCTCGCGGTGACGGAAGCATTCGACCTCGTGGTCGTTGACCATTCCCGTCGCCTGCATGAAGGCGTAGCAGATTGTCGAGCCGACGAACCGGAAGCCGCGTTTCCTGAGGTCTTTCGACATCCCGTCGGAAGTTTCCGTCGTCGCCGGGAGGTCGGAAAGCCGCCGGAACCGGTTGGTTCGCGGACGGCCGTCGACAAAGGACCAGATGTATGCGTCGAACGTGCCGAACTCCTCTCGCACACGGAGAAACGCCCGCGCGTTCGAGATCGTCGATTCGATCTTCAACCGGTTGCGCACGATGCCGGGGTCGTTCATCAGGCGGGTGATCGAACGGGTGTTGAAGCGCGCCACCTTCTCGGGGTCGAAGCCGGCGAAGGCACGCCGGTAGCCCTCGCGCTTCCTGAGGATCGTCGACCAGCTCAGACCCGCCTGGGCGCCCTCGAGGGTGAGGAGCTCGAACAAGCCCGTATCATCGTGCCGCGGCACGCCCCACTCGCGGTCGTGATACGCGACCATCAAGGGATCGGCACCGGCCCACTGACAGCGTTTTGGCTTTGCCGAGGTCACGCCTCGTCGGTCTGCCTCTCGGCTCCGGTGCCGTGGGCCTCCCGCTCCTCGTCTCGCGACGGCGGCGCATCCGGAATCACGGGCGTCTGCCGACGGTCCTCGACGATGTATCCGTCGAGCACGCGCACGACCCGGTGGGCATAGTGCGAGATATCGTCTTCGTGCGTGACCAGAATGATCGTCTGCCCGGCTTCGTGGAGCTCGACGAACAGCTTCATGATCTCGTACGACGTGCGCGAGTCGAGGTTGCCGGTGGGCTCGTCGGCGAGCACGATCGCCGGATCATTGACCAGCGCCCGCGCCACCGCCACGCGTTGGCGCTCACCGCCGGACAGCTCGTTGGGACGATGGTCCCAGCGGTTGCCCAAGCTGACGCGCTCCAGCGCCCGCATCGACTTTTCGTGTCGTTTGCGCGACGACATGCCGGCGTAGATGAGGGGCAGCTCGACGTTGTGCAGCGCCGTAGCCCGCGCCAGCAGGTTGAACGTCTGAAAGACGAAGCCGATCTCTTGGTTGCGTACCGCGGCGAGCTCGTCGTCGTCGAGGTTCGCCACCTCGGTGCGGTTGAGCCGGTAGGAGCCGAAACTCGGCGTGTCGAGACAGCCGAGTAGGTTCATCAGCGTCGATTTGCCGGAGCCCGACGGACCCATGATGGCGACGAACTCGTTGCGCCGTACGACGAGGTCGACACCCTTCAGCGCCTTCACCTCGAGCTTGCCGCTGACGTAGGTCTTGCCCAGACCCTTGCACTCGATGATGGTTGGCTCCGCGGACTTCGCCGCGGTTGAAGCCGAGGTGGCAACTGCCTGTTCGCTCATTGTGCTCGGAGTTCCCCGGGGGAATGCAGGCGTGAGGCTCAAGCTGCAGATTGTAGCAGGCTGCGGCGCCCTCGCGGCGTTCCCGTCCGCCAGCCAGACACGAGGCAAAGGATGGGGGCGCGAGCCGATACCGGGCGGGCAACCGGATCCGTCCCCTTCAAATCAGCGGCGGCACCGCCTCTTGCGGAACGCGCCCCCCTTCCTTCGGATCGGCATCCCGGTGAGTTGGTCGTGACGCGGTCCCGAGTTCCGATGGCTGCCGCTCCCTTGAGCATCCACCGGCTTTCGGCGGGCCACATCCGGTTCCGGTGCCCTCGGCACCCCACCGTTCAGCCTCGCTGGATTGTGGCTGAATCGGTGTTCAGTGTCCGTCAGGAGAACGTAAAAGTTTGTAATTCTCGGGCCTCTCGACTTAACAGTTCTTAACAGCGTTTCTCCCCTGGAATGAGACACTTACGTGATACGGTGAAGAGTGAGATGAGCACCACGGGGAGACGCGAACAGATCAAGAAGCTGGTGCATGAGGCCGACTCGCTGGGCGAGAAGATCCTCGTCATCGACGATGACGCGGAGCTGTGCGAGCTGGTGGGCGAGTACCTCGAATCGGAGGGTTTCGAGATCGACGCCGAGGGCAGCGGTGACCACGGCGCGGAACGTGCGCTCGATCACGACTACTCGCTTATCATCCTCGACGTCATGCTTCCGGGGATCAACGGCTTCGAGGCACTGCGTCGCATCCGAGCCCGCTCCGACGTTCCTGTACTGATGCTGACGGCCCGCGGCGACGATGTCGATCGCATCGTCGGCCTGGAGATCGGCGCGGACGATTACCTTCCCAAGCCCTTCAACCCGCGCGAGCTGGTGGCGCGGATCCATGCGATTCTGCGGCGGAGTCGTGCCCGCGCCGCCGGAGAAGGCCTGGCTGCGAGCGAAAAGGTCGTGGTCGGCGATGTCGAGCTCGATACCGGCTCGCGAACGGTGAAGCGAGACAACATACCGGTACGGCTGACGGCGATGGAGTTCGACGTGCTCGAGGTTCTGTTGCGCAACGCCGGTCGCGTCGTCCCGCGAGAGAAGCTCGTCGAGCAGGTTCTGGGGCGCGAGTACTCGCCGTACGACCGCAGCATCGACGTACACGTTTCCAACTTGAGAAAGAAGCTGGGACACAAGGCGGGAAACATGGAGCGCATCAAGTCCGTGCGTCAGGTCGGTTACCTTTACGCTCTTCCGGCCGCCGTGGAGGACGAAGGCGCCGACGGGTAGGCCGCGATGCGGAGCCTGTATTTCAAGATCTTCCTGTGGTTCTGGCTCGCCATGGCCCTGGTGGGCACCGCCTTCGTCGTCTCCACGGTCACGTTGCAGAATCGCGAGGCCGACTCGCGCTGGAGGTCGTTCGTCGGCTCAGCCCTGACGCTGCTCGGCCAATCGGCGGTCGAGTCTTATCAGGCCGGCGGCGCCGAGGGACTGGCGGCGTTCTTCGAGCGCCAGGAACGTGGTCGCGGCCTGCGAGCCTACTTGTTCGACGACAGCGGGGAAGAGCTTTCCGGACGGCCGGTACCGGCCGGCGGCGA
>CBDUAS010000046.1:0-11671 GCA_965365185.1 uncultured bacterium
TGGAGGCGGCACACGAGTTCCCGGTGGGAGCCGGCGCGATCACCGCGGCGTGCCTCTTCCTGCTCATCGGCGCGGCGGGCAAGAGCGCCCAGATCCCGCTGTACGTCTGGCTGCCCGACGCCATGGAAGGTCCGACCCCGGTTTCGGCGCTGATTCACGCGGCCACCATGGTCACGGCCGGCGTCTACATGATCGCCCGTTCGAGCGCCTTGTTCGCTCTCTCGCCCATCGCCATGGGTACCGTGGCGACGGTGGGTGCCGCCACGGCCCTTCTGGCGGCCACCATTGCGCTGGTACAAAACGACATCAAACGCGTGCTCGCGTACTCCACCGTCAGCCAGCTCGGCTACATGGTGATGGCGTGCGGCGTCGGCGCCTTCTCGGTGGGGATCTTTCACCTGATGACGCACGCGTTCTTCAAGGCGCTGCTGTTTCTCGGTGCCGGCTCGGTGATGCACGCGCTCCATGACGAGCTCGACATGTGGAAGATGGGCAACGTCAAGAAGTACATGCCCACGACCCATTGGACCTTCCTCGTGGGGTGCATGGCGATCGCCGGAATTCCCGGTCTGGCCGGTTTCTTCTCCAAGGACGAGGTGCTCTGGTACGCCTGGTCGGGCCCCTATGGACATCCGATCTTCTGGGCCGTCGGCACCCTGGTCGCCGGCCTGACGGCTTTCTACATGTTCCGCATGTACTTCGTCGTCTTTCGGGGCGAGTCGCGCATGGAACCGGACGTCGAGGCCCATGCCCACGAGAGCGCGAGCTCCATGACGGTGCCGCTGACGGTCCTCGCGGTGGGCTCGATCGTCGCCGGCTACGTCGGCATCCCCGGCGTCCTGCGCGTTGGCCCACTGGCGGCGCTGCACGAGCGGTTCAACCTTTTCGACTGGCTCGCCCCGGCGCTCGGCGGCGAGGAGCATCACGCCGCCGTCGCGGCGACGCGCGACACGTTGCTCGCCTCCGTCCAGCCCGCCGTCGGGCTGCTGCAGGAGGCCGAGCACGCCGCGGAGGAGGCGGGTCACGGTTTGGAGCTGGCGCTGATGCTGACGTCGATCGTCGTAGCGCTGGCGGGTATCAGCTTCGCCTACTGGATCTACATCAAGGAGCCCAAGCGGGCGACGGCGATGTACGAGCGCTTTCAGGGCGCCTACCGCGTCCTGTGGAACAAGTACTGGGTCGACGAGCTCTACGACGCTCTGTTCGTCAACCGAACCAAGGATGCCGGCGAGGCCCTCTGGGTCCTCGACGACGCCCTGGTCGACGGGACCGTCAACGGAGTCGGCAACTCGACCAAGCGCAGCGCTTCGGCCGGCGTGGCCTTCGACGATATGGTCGTCGACGGCGCCGTCAACGCCGTCGGCGACGAGCTCCAGCGCTCCTCGCGATTGTTCCGCGGCTGGCAGTCCGGCTACGTGCAGAACTACGCCTTGATTATCGCCCTCGGAATCTTCCTCCTCATTAGCGCTTACCTGTTTCTGTGAAAGAGTCGTTTAGGAGCCCGTGCCGATGAACCTGCTCACGATCGTCATCTTCGCGCCGTTGCTCGGTGCACTCGCGATCGCGCTCTTCGTGCCGAAGTCGAACGAAAGCGCGATCAAGTGGATCGCCAACGTCGTCGCCTTTGTCGACTTCGCGCTCTCGCTCGTTCTGCTGCAGGGGTTCGATGCCACCTCGACGCAACTGCAGCACGTCACCAAGGTGTCGTGGATCCCGACACTCGGCGTCGAGTACTTCATCGGCATCGACGGCATCTCCCTGTTGCTGGTGATCCTGACGACCGCGCTTGGCTTCATCTCTGTTTTGTCGTCGTGGACGTACATCGAGAAGCGCATCAAGGAGTACTACGTCGCCCTGCTGCTGCTGCAAACCGGCATCCTCGGCGTGTTCGTCTCCTTCGACTTCTTTCTCTTCTACGTGTTCTGGGAAGTGATGCTGGTGCCGATGTACTTCCTCATCGGCATCTGGGGCGGGTCCAACAAGCTCTACGCCGCCATCAAGTTCTTCCTCTACACGCTGTTCGGCTCGGTGTTGATGCTGCTGGGCATCATCTCGCTGTACCTGTACAACGCCTCGATCACCGGCGAATACACGTTCAATATCCTCGAGTACTACCAACTCAGCGTGCCCGTCGACACGCAATGGTGGATCTTCCTCGCCTTCTTCCTCGGTTTCGCCATCAAGGTGCCGATGTTCCCCTTCCACACCTGGTTGCCGGACGCGCACGTGCAGGCGCCGACGGCCGGGTCGGTGATTCTTGCCGGCGTGCTGCTGAAGATGGGCACCTACGGGTTCATCCGCTTCTCGCTCCCCATCCTTCCGGACGCGACGCGACAGTTCGTCCCCTTCATCGCCGTGCTGTCGATCATCGCCATCATCTACGGCGGCCTGGTGGCGCTGATGCAGAAGGACTGGAAGAGCCTGGTGGCGTACTCATCGGTGTCGCACATGGGCTTCATCACCCTGGGTATCTTCATGCTCAACCCAGTGGGGCTGCAGGGCGGCATCTTCCAGATGCTGGCGCACGGGGTGGCCACGGGCGGGCTCTTCTTGATCGTCGGCCTGATCTACGAGCGCATGCACACGCGTGAGATCGCGCGGTTCTCGGGGATCGCGCACGTCATGCCGGTGTTTGCCACGCTGTTCGCCATCATCGCCCTGGCCTCGCTCGGCATGCCGACGCTCAATGGCTTCATCGGCGAATTCCTGGTGCTTGCCGGCACCTTCCAGGAAAGCCATCAGTACGCGTTCTTCGCGGTCTGGGGCGTGGTGCTTGCCGCGGCGTACCTGCTTTGGTTGTACCAGCGAGTCATGCTGGGCGAAATCAAGGACGAGACCATTGCCGGCCTCCAGGATCTCAACATCCGTGAGGCGGCGACGTTGATCCCGCTGGTGATCGCCGCCATCGTCATGGGCCTGTACCCGAAGCCCTTCCTGGAGATGATCGAGGAGCCCGTCAACGCCATCGTCGCCCGCGTTCGCCCGGGCTACTTCGAGGGCACCGGGGTGACGCCACCGCCTCTGCCGACCACCGAGGGCGCAATGGCATCGATGAGGGCGCGCTCCGGGGAACCCCTGGCGTCGCTCGAAGAAGCCTTGCAGGAGCAGATTCGACGAGAACGAGACGACGCGGATTCCATCGGCGTGGACGTCGAGCCGGAGAACTGACCCATGGGTAGTTTCGTCTCGGCAGCCGACCTTCAGGCGATCTCACCGGAGATCATCATCACGATCACGGCGTCGATCGTCCTGCTCTGGGGCGCTGTGGACGCGGCGCGAAAGCGACCGACGCAGTTCGCCGGAATCGCTCTGCTTGGCATCGTCCTCGCACTCGTTGCGGTCTTGCGACAGTCGCCCACCGAGGAAACGTACTTCGCCGGGCTCATCGGCACCGACGCGTTCAGCCTGTTCTTCTCGGCCCTCTTCCTGATTACCGCGGCCCTGGCGATTACCGCGTCGATTCGCTTTCTCGAAGACCACGACGCACACCATCCCGAGTACTACTTCTTCCTGCTCACGGCGTTGCTCGGCATGATGTTCATGGCGCGCTCGGTCGACTTCGTCTCGATGTTCGTCGGCCTGGAGCTGCAGGCACTCTCGGTCTACGTGCTGGTCGGGTACTTGAAAGCGGATCGCCGCTCCAACGAGGGCGGCATGAAGTACTTCATCCTCGGCGCCATGTCGTCGGCCATCTTTCTGTACGCCATCTCGTTGTTCTACGCGCTTGCCGGGACCACCAACCTGGCGGCCATCGCCGACGCCATCGCCGCGGGCGAGCTGGAATCGAGCCCGTTGGCGACCGCCGCCTTGGTGCTGATGGCCAGCGCGCTCGGCTTCAAGATCGCCGCCGTACCGTTCCACGTCTGGGCGCCGGATGCGTACTCCGGCGGGCCCACCACGGTTTCCCTGTTCATCACCGTGGCCTCCAAGGCGGCCGCCTTCGCCGTCTTGATCCGCATCTTCGTGGTCGCCCTCGAACCGCTGCAGGACTCGTGGGCGCTTCTGCTCGCAGTACTGGCAACGGCCACCATGTTCGTGGGCAACATCGCGGCGATGACGCAGGAGAACATCAAACGGCTGCTGGCCTACTCCAGCATCGCGCACGCCGGCAACGTGCTCATCGGCATCGTTGCTGCCGCCAGCACCGACGGCGACGCCCGCTCGTTCGCCATCTCGGCGTCGTTGTTCTACTTGTTCGCCTACACCTTCATGAACATCGGCGCCTGGGGCACGGTCGTGTTGATTCGGCGCGCCGGCCTTGCCGGCGAGAACCTCGAGGACTTCGGCGGCCTGGCGGGACGCTCGTACGCCGCCTTTTTCGCCATGCTGGTGTTCCTGCTGTCGCTCGGCGGCATTCCGCCGCTCGCCGGATTCCTCGGGAAGTGGTACGTGTTCACGGCCGCGATCAACTCCGGATGGGCGTGGCTGGCCGCCGTCGGCGCCGTCAACGCCGCCATCTCGATCTTCTACTACCTGCGCATCGTTGTCGTCATGGCGGTCAATGATCCCGTCGACGACGCGACTTTGGTGCGGTCGACGCCGCTGACGCTGACCCTGGTCGCCGCCCTGATCATGACGGTAATCGTCGGTGCCTGGGCCTCTCCGTTCCTCGAGTGGGTCGACGGGGCCTCGACGCTGATCCGCTGACGGTACTCGCTCTATCCGGGTTCCCGACGCGCAGGTAGGGGGCACCACCGAGCGGCACGCGGGGCCGCGCGGCGAAGGGAGTTCGGTTGATTCGCGGAACATCCCGAAGCAAGCTTCCATCGTCATGAGCACGGCAGGCGATTCGCACGGCACGGATCGAAACCGCGGCGATGGCGGCGACGACTCGCTGATGTCCATCACACGGCAATACGCGCACTACGCCACCGTCGGCATCATGTTTCCGGTCGCGATCGCTCTGGGGTTCCTCGGCGGCTACATGATCGACCGGTGGCTCGGCACCGTGCCGCTGTTCGCCATCATCGGACTCGGGTTCGGAGTCGCCGCCGCAATACGCAACCTGCTGCAGACCGTCGCCAGCGACAAAGATGTCTGAATCGGCAAGCGAGGACACGACCCGGCGACAGCCGACACGCGATGCCCCGGAGCCGGAAGACTACGATGCCGACGCTCTCGTTGCGCGGCTGAAACGCAACGCCCTGGCGTCGCTGCTGGTCATCGCCATTCTCGTAGCGGTGATCTGGCGCCAACCGATGGCGGTCATCGGAGCCCTCCTCGGAGGCGCACTGGTGATGCTCAATTTCATCTTTCTCGAGCGCCTCGCAACACGCGTGCTCGGAGCCGCCAAACCGGCAGCAAACCCCCTCCAGCTGCTCATTCTGGCATTTCGCGTCGGTTTGATGGCTCTTACCCTCTATGGTATCTTCGCGTTGCCAGGGGTACACCCGATTCCCGTTGCACTGGGCCTCTCAATACTGGTTCTCGCCGTCGTCATCGAAATGTTTTCAGAGGTCCACTCTGCCCCGCCCCCGAGCGTATAGTCCCGGCAACCTCCGATGGAACACGAGCTATCCACGATCACCATCCTGCTGAACTCTCTGGTCGGCAGCATCACCGGCCACGAGGCACACCTGCCCGATCAAGGCGTGGTCGCCTGGTTCATCGTTGTAGCCAGCGCGGCGATCTTCATTCCCCTGTCGCGCACTTTCTCCGTGGACAAGCCGGGCAAGTTCCAGCAGCTCTTGGAAATCGGCGTCGAATCGATCAACGCCATGCTGGACGGCTTCATCGGCCCCAACGGTCGCAAGTACTTTCCGGTGATGGCGGGCTTCGCGTTCTTCATCCTGGCGTCGAATCTGATCACCAATGTGCCGGGGTTCCAGCCGCCTACCGGTGACCTGAACACCACCGTTGCGCTCGGCGTGATGTCGTTCCTGTACTACAACTTCCTGGGAATCCGCGCACAGGGCTTCGGCTATGCCAAGCAGTTCATCGGCGATCCGCCGGCGATGGCGCCGCTGATGATCCCCATCGAGGTTCTCAGCCACCTGTCACGACCGCTGTCGCTGTCGATCCGTCTGTTCGGCAACATATTCGCCGAGCACACGCTCGCCGGCGTGTTCTTCATCCTCCTGCCGGTCGGCTTGCCGCTGATCTTTGCGCCCCTGGGCGTGTTCGTTGCCTTCATGCAGACGTTCGTGTTCACGATGCTGTCCATGGTTTACATCGCCGGTGCACTCGAGCACGGGCACTGATTCGAAGACAGCGCACGCACAGTAGGCGTGCGTGCGTTCTGAAAGGAGAACCCAATGTCGAGGAAGAAGGGACTCGTCGCCCTCTCTGCCCTGCTCGCCCTGGCGGTGCTGGTGCCTGCGGTGGGCGCCGTCGCCCAGGAGCCCCTGACCGCGGACGCCCCCACCAATGCGGAAGACATCCGCGTTTGGATCGCCATCATGTCAGCAGCGGCGATGGCGGTGGCTTCATCGATGTGCGGAATGGCTCAAGGTCGGGCGGTGTCGGTGGCGTGTGAGGGCATGGCGCGCAACCCGAGTGCCGGCGGCCAGATCCGCGGCTCGCTGATCATCGGTCTCGTGCTGATCGAGTCGCTGGCGATCTACACGCTGCTCATCGGCCTGGTGCTCATCTTCCTGCGCTGGACGTAGACGGGAAGAAGCTCCACAAGCTGTCGAAGGCCGCCGCCTACCGGTCACCGGGGGCGGCGGCTTTTTCGTTCGCCAGGGGGTCGGCGCCGTTACCCGCTTCGCCGGCCTCCGGGCCCTGGGCGGTTGCATGCAGCGACAGAAAAAACGACAGGCTCTCGAGCTCGAGCGTCAGGTCGACGCTCTTGCATCGGAACCCCGCCGGCACGCGAGGGCGGACCGGAGCGAAATTGAGAACCGCGCGCACGTCGGCGGCGACCAGGCTGTCTACCACGCTCTGCGCGGACTCGGCGGGAACGGCCACGATGCCGACGTCGATATTGTCCTCGGCGACGCGCCCGAGGTCATCCAGATGACGGATCGGCACACCGCCGCGGGTCGCCCTGCCGACCTTGGCCGGGTCGACGTCGAAGAGCGCGACGACCTTCAGCCCCCCGCCACCGAAGCCCGGGTAGTCGGCAAGCGCATGCCCGAGGTTCCCCGCGCCGACGATCACCACCCGAAGGGTCCGATCGAGCCCCAGAATTCGCTCCAACTCCCGCCGCAGCCGTTTGACATCGTACCCGACCCCGCGGACGCCGAACTCGCCGAAAGAGGCCAGGTCGCGACGCACCTGGGCGGAAGACACCGCGAGCTGATCGGCCATGGCCCGGCTGGAAACCGTCAGGGTTCCCTGCTCTTCGAGCTGGGTCAGAAACCTCAGGTACAGAGACAGGCGGTTGGCGGTGAGCTCCGAGACACGGGGTTTGACCATGGCCTGAAGATAGCAGGCCATGAGTTGATTGACGCCCGCGCCGCACTGCTGATAGCTTGCGGTGCGCCATGATCGACCTTCTCGAGGCCCTCCGCCCTTATCAATGGACGAAGAACGTCCTGGTGTTCGTGGCGCTGGTGTTCGCCCAGGAGCTGGGAGAGCCGGGAAAGGTGGCGTTGTCGTTCGCCGCTTTCGCCATATTCTGTGCCGCCTCGTCCGCGGTATATCTGTTCAACGACATCGCCGATCGCGACCGTGACCGGCGCCACCCGGAAAAGCGCCATCGCCCGATCGCCTCCGGTCGGCTGTCGCCGTCCGTAGCCGCCGCGTTCGGACTGATGCTGGCAGCGGTTGCGCTGGCCGGCGCCTGGGCCGTGAACCTGCAACTGCTCGGTGTCATCGGCGGCTACCTGGTGCTGCAACTCGCTTACAACCTGGCGCTCAAACGGCAACCGATCGTCGATACCCTTTGCGTTGCCGCCGGGTTTCTTCTGCGCGTGGTCGCCGGAGCGGTGGCCATCGGTGCGCCGATGTCCTCCTGGCTCCTGGTGTGCACGACCTTTGGCTCGGTGTTCATCTCGTTCGCCAAGCGGCGGCACGAGTTCAGCACCTTGACTGCCGATGCGGCGGCGCACCGCGAGAGTCTCGCCGGATACAGCAAGACGACTCTCGACCAGTTCCTGGTCGTGTCAGCCACGGCGACCCTGCTCTCCTACGCCCTGTACACGGCCGACGACGAAACAGTTGCCAAGTTCGGTGACTCTCGACTCATTCTCACCCTACCCGTCGTCCTTTACGGGATTTTCCACTACCTGCATCTCGTGCAGCAGGACGAGGGCGCAGGAGACCCCTCTCTGGCCCTCGTAAGGGATCGAAAGCTCTTGATCACGGTGGCAATGTACGGCGCCCTGGTCGTACTTCTGCTCTACGCCCGCTAGCGTCCTGAGTCACAGATCCGCATCATCTTGTGGGGGCGAGAAGGGGGTGGAAGCAACGCGCCGCGACGACGATGCCACGGCGCATCGTCGAGGAGTGGCGGTCGTGCTCCGGCTCGGGGCAGGTCGGCACAAGGAGCCGTCTTGCCCGGAACGGTGGCGGATCGTGGCGGGTTCGACCCGGCGCCCTCAGATCCGAGGGTTGGGGGGAACGTCGCCCCCCGACCGCCCCCTTCGGCCAACCCGCCCCTTGTGTGCTCCGAGCTCGGTGCCCACGTCACACGCGCCGGACAGCCTGCTAGAATTACGCTGCAAACGACGCCCCCCGCCCGCCCCGGCCCACGCCAGACGTCCAAGATCAGACGAGCTCTTCATGACGACGGAAGCTTCTGCCGGCGGCGAGTACCGCATCGACTACGACGATCTCGACGTGGCGGACATCATGGCGCAGGTCCGCCAACGCTCTCTTCGCCACTCCGAGGACGCGGCCAACCTGCCGCAAGCGATCGACGCCCGGGCGCGGGCACGCGTGAGGGCTGCCGTGGATCTCGATGATCGACGGCCCTATCAACTGCAGCGTGACCTGCATCTGGAGGGCGCCTGGAACGTCAGCCCGCACGACCTTGTCGAATCGAAGCGCCGCGGCGCCGGGCTGGTGGTGGCGAGCACACGACGTCTGGTGCGGCCGCTGGTCAAGGTGTTCGCCAATCTCGACCTGCCGCTCTACAAGCAGTTCAAGATCAACCTCGGCATGGCGGAGGCTCTGCACGACCTGCTCCGGCAGACCGCGGAACTCGAGGCCCGCATCGAGACGCT
The DNA here is from genome assembly GCA_965365185.1 of uncultured bacterium. Taxonomy (GTDB): domain Bacteria; phylum Acidobacteriota; class UBA890; order UBA890; family UBA890; genus CBDCGW01. The sequence continues at coordinate 9,111 of CBDUAS010000046.1, forward strand.
GTCTCGACGGATCGATGCGTTGGAGGGCAAACCGGATGTCGTCGACGACGCCGCCGATTGATTTCACCTGACCGGTCGGACGTATGCGGCTCGCGTGCGTAGTACAACGATACGGGTTGCAGATACGCGGCGGCGCCGAGCTTCACTGTCGCCTGGTGGCGGAGTTGCTGTCGCGCCATCACCAGGTGGAGGTGATCACCACCTGCGCCGCGGACTACCTCACCTGGGAAAACGCCTACCCGAGCGGGATCGAAGCCGTCAACGGCATACCGGTTTGGCGCTTCCCTGTGCAACGACCACGCGATCTCGATCGCTTCGGCCGCCTCCAGGAGCGCGTGTTCTTTCGCAGCCACACGGACGCCGAGGCGCGCGCATGGCTCGACGCGCAGGGCCCGTTCGCGCCCGCGATGCGCGACTGGATCGGGCGATACCGAGACGCCTTCGATTTCTGGATCTGCTTTTCGTACCGCTACTGGACCACGTACCACGCCATGGAAGCAGCTACGGGGCGCGCCATCCTGGTGCCCACCGCGGAGCCCGATCCGGCAATCGAGCTACCGATATTCCATCCGCTGTTCCGGTCGGCCCGTGCCATCATGTACAACTCGCCGGAAGAGCGAGACATGATTCTCGACCGCAGCGGCGCCGACGACGTGCCCGGCGTGGTCGTCGGCGTCGGCATCCGCGAGCCCATGGGCCCGGACGACCCGGAACACGACATCGACCCACGGCGGTTTCGCGACGAGTTCGGCATCGATCGAGACTTCGTTCTGTACGTCGGTCGTATCGATGAGAACAAGGGCTGCAGGGAGCTGTTCGACTTCCACGCCCGCGCCGTCGAAAGCTTCCGGGAGCGCGGCCAGGATGCGCCATTGCTGGTTCTTGCCGGGCATCCGGTCATTCCGATTCCCCAGAGTCCCGACGTGCTTCACGTCGGCGCGGTCGACGAAGCGCAGAAGTTCGACGCATTGGCCGCCGCGGCCCTTCTGGTCATGCCTTCGTTTTACGAGAGCCTGTCGATGGTCCTCCTCGAGGCCTGGGCCCTGTCGAAGCCGGTCCTCGTCAATGCCCACTGCGACGTGCTGCGGGGTCAGGTCGAGCGCAGCAACGGCGGGCTACACTACGGCGATGCGGCGCAGTTCGTCGAATCTCTCAGCCTGTTGCTGGCCGACGGCCGTCTACGCCGCGCATGCGGCGACGCCGGCCATCGCTACTATGCCGACAACTACCGCTGGCCGGTGATCGAAGCCAAGTACCAAGAGATCCTGCAGGAGCTGGCGGAATGAGCAAGCCGGCGATCCATCAACTTTCGGTCTCGGCGGCCTACGGCGACGCCATCGGCGCCGAGATCTTCACGCTGCGCGACGCGCTCCGACGCCGGGGCCACGAGTCCGACGTGTTCGTCGAGCTGGTCGACGCCCGCATGGCCGCGGAGGTGCGCCCCTATCAGGAGTACCGGGAGGTCAGTCGCCCGGACAACGTCGTACTGCTGCACTTCTCGCTCGGCTCGAAAGTGTCCGCGCTGGCGGCGGAAATCGACGATCGCCTAGCGCTGATCTACCACAACATCACGCCCGCGGAGTGGTTCGCCCCGTACGCGCTCGGCATCGCCCGTGATTGCCAGCGCGGCCGGATCGAGCTCGCCAGGTTGGCCGATCGCACCAGCCTGGCGCTCGGCGACTCCGAGTACAATCGTCGCGAGCTCGAAGAGCTCGGCTTTCGGAACACGGGCGTGTTGCCGCTCATCGTGGACATGACTCGGCTCGACGGCCCGGCCGACCCCATGGTCGTCGACCGCTTCGAGGACAACCGCACGAACCTGCTGTTCGTCGGACGCTGCGTTCCCAACAAGGCCATCGAAGACCTGTTGCGCGCGTTCGCCTACTACCGCAGATTCATCGAGCATCGTAGTCGCCTGCTGATCGTCGGCGAGTACCGCAGCTTCGTCTTGTACTTCGATGCCCTGCAGCAGCTCGCCTCTGAACTCTCACTCGATGAGGTGTACTTCACCGGTCATGTCTCGCAGGCCGAGCTGAACGCCTACTACCGCGTCGCCGACTGCTTCGTCTGCGCCTCGGAGCACGAGGGGTTCTGCGTTCCCATATTCGAAGCCATGCACTGGGACCTGCCGGTTGTGGCGTACCCGGGTGCAGCCATCCCTTATTCGACCGGTCGTGGGGTGTTGATGATCCGCGACAAGGACCCGGCCCTGTTCGCCGAGGTGGTGCACCAAGTGGTCTCGAACGGCGAGCTTCGCGACCGACTCCTGCAGCGACAGCGGCGAACGCTGGCGATGCTGGAGACGGAGGGCCTGGTGCACCTGCTCATCGAGAACCTCGAGCGCGCGGGCCTGACCTCGTGAGTGGGCCGCGGGTCGACCAGCTCCTCGCCGCGGCCCACGCCGACGACGCCACCGGGGACGCGGCCAGGGCCCTGGCGATGCGCCTACGACGACAGGGCCACGAGGCGGGAGTGTTCGCCCTCAGCGTGGACGACGAGCTGGCCACCTGCGTGTCGACGACGGACGAGCTGCCACCGGCCGGACCGGCGGATACGACCAT
>CBDUAS010000047.1:0-11559 GCA_965365185.1 uncultured bacterium
CGCATCCTTGACCGCATGCACGCCTTGCGTCGTAGCCCATACCGTGAGGTCGTCGCCATCCCACTCGGCCACGACGCCGTGGGTCTCGAGCGAGCTGTGCGTCTGCACCTGCGTGCGGAAGACGCCCTCGACCGTGGCGTCGGCGGCTGCGAAGCCGGCCGTCAGATCGCCCTCCTCTCGCGCCGTGCCAATACGGATGTTGCCGTCTTCCTGCACCTGCGGGGCGCCGGGCTGCATGGCGTCTTCCTCGGTCACCACGTGGGGCATGACGTCGTATCGCACCTCGATCAGCCTGCGTGCATCCCGCGCCTGTTGCTCCGTCTGCGCGGCAATGGCCGCGACAGGCTCACCGTGGTAGCGAATCGTGGCTCCGGCTTCGGCGATCTCATGCACCGCCACCACGCCCGGCGCCGTCGCCGCAGCAGAGGTGTCGATCGATACGATCTGCGCCTGCCCGTGCGGGCATCGCAGGATCTTGCCGTAGCACATGCGTGGAAGGTTGACGTCGTAGGAGTACACAGCGTCGCCGGTCGCCTTGCTGGCGCCGTCGAGGCGGGGGATGCGCGTGCCGATCAGCCGCCGCCGGCTCGGCCACGACCACTGTCGGGGCTGCCCCGCTTCCTGTGCCCATCGCTCGACGGTTTCCGTTCGTGCCGCCTCCTCTGCCTTGCGCATGCGCGGGCTTTCGACCTCGAGGCGCTCGCGGACGGCGCTGCTGCCTCGCGGGTGCTCGATGCGGGAAGTTCCGCCTTCGGTTCGTTTTGCCATGATCAGGCCCCCCTCAGCCGGGCCGCCGCTGTCTCAGCCGCCTCGAAGATCCGTGGATAGGTGCCGCATCGACAGATGTTGCCGTCCAGCGCTTGGCGAATCTGTTCCTGCGTCGGGTCCGGGTTTTCCTGCAGCAGCGCTGCCACGGCGACCACCATTCCCGGAGTGCAGAAGCCGCACATCAGTGCGTCCGCCTCGACGAACGCCTGTTGCACGGCGTGCATCGAGTCCGGACCGCCCAGCCCCTCGACGGTCGTGATCTCGGCCCCTTGCGCCTGGATCGCCAGCACGGTGCAGCCGTAAACGAGACGCCCGTCGACGATCATCGAGCACGCTCCGCAGCTTGCCCGATCGCAAACTCGCTTGTTGCCGGTGGCGTCAATGTACTCGCCGTCCGCCGCCCGATCCTGTCGGAGCACGTCGAGCAGCGTCTGGCGCGGCTCCACCGCGACCGCGATGCTCTCTCCGTTTACCCGCAGGCTGACGGGCACGGCCCCCGGTCCGGCGATCTCTCCCTGCTGGAGCGAAGCGCCGCCCAGCGTGCCGGCGGTTGCGACCGTCCCGGCTCCCAGCACGGCTGTGGGAGCGATCGCGGAGCCGATGCCGCCGGCGCCAAGCCCCTTGATGAAACCGCGGCGTGAAACGCTGCTCTGCGTCTCCCCGCCGCCGTCCTTGCTTCTCGTTGATGCGCGTTTCTTGTCGCTCATGAAGCTCCCCGGAGTGCGTCGATCGAAAAGAAGTTCCCGCAGCACAATGCGTACATCATTTGGCTGCCACAGACAACCGGCTCAGGTGGGCTTCGGCAGCTCGACGACGCGCGCCTGCGGAGCCTGCGCGGCAAAAACCTCGGCGAGCCGCCTGTGACAGGTGAAGGCCAGTACCTGAACGCCGCTATCGGCGTACTCGCCAAGAAGTGCGGCGGTCGCGGCAGCCCGGGCGTCGTCGAAGTTCACCAGGATGTCGTCGGCGACCAGCGGCAGCGCCACCATCTCCTGCGCGTAGACCGAGGCCAAGGCCAGCCGCATGGCGAGGTAGAGCTGCTCCATGGTTCCGCGGGACAACGCCTCCGGACCCTTGCGCCTGCCCGCCCCGGATTCCTCGACCTGCAGGTCGACCTCACCCAGCGGAGCCATGACCCGTGCGTACGCACCGCCGGTCATGGTGGTGAAATAGCGCGACGCGCGGCGCAAGACCTCCGGTTGGCGCTGTTCTTCGTAGATCTTCTTGGCATGGTCGAATAGCGTCGCCGTCGTGGTGTACTCCGCCCAGGTTCTCACGGCGTCGACCAGTGCCGAACGTGCCTCCTCGCGAAGCAGCAGGAGGTCACCGAGCTCACCGTCGCCCTCGAGGTGCGAGATGCGCTCGGCGACGCCGCCGAGTTGCTCGTTGACGCCGTCGCGCTGCGCCTCGACGGCCGCGACGGCGGTCTGCGCGTGCTGCAGAACGCGGTCTATCTGGTCCGGATCGAGCATCTCCAGTCGGGCTCGCAGGTTCTCCAGGCCCTCCTCGCCAGCGCTCGCTCTGAGGGCGGCGCGCGACTGCACGTACTGTTGCATCTCCTTGCGAAGGCGCATGTCCTGATCTTCGACGGAGTCGAGCTCCGTCTGCAGGGTCTCGAGCTGGCCGATGAGCTGCTCGACGGCCTCCATGGGCCGATCGTTGACAGCCGCAGTGTCGCGGCCGAGATCTGAAAGCAGCGCGTTCACCCGGCCGCAGGCGACGGAGAGCTCTTCGATCGCCTTGTCGCGGCCGGCTGCAGCCGCCTGCCCGCGGCGAACCTCTTCCTGAGCCTCACGCAGGCGGTCGAGCAGATCGAGCGCCCCGTCGACCGTCAAGCTCACGTCGAGCCGCTGCTTGCGCAGCCATTTGCGCCAGTCGGACTGTTTCTGCTGCAGCTTCTCCTCGGCGATCTCGTGTTGCGCCCACAGCGTGGTTTCCCGATCGGCCGCCGCTACGCGCTCGTCGTCGAGCTGCCGCCGACCCCGATAGCGGAGCCAATACGCGACGGTACCGGCAATGAACCCCGCCGCCGCCACTCCGGACGTGATGAGAACGCGCGAGGGAAGCGGCATGAAGACGCTGAAAAACGTCAGCGCCGCGGCGACCGCCCAGGTGAGCATCACCGCCTCGCGGCTGATCGGGTCCGGCCGGCTGACGATGGTCTCGTAGGCATCGTGGGCTTCCGACGCGCGTGCGGCGATGTGCTCGATCTCCGACTCGATCTCGCGGATCTCCCGGGCGTGTTCTCGAGCCGCCTCTCGCTGCTCTAGACCCGCGTTTGTCTCCACGATTCGCTTTGCGGTCCACTTCTTGCCCAGATCGTCGAGATGCGATGCGAGCGCCGATTCTGCTGCGGCCGAATCGGCGGCGTATTTGTCCGCGGCGGCGCGCAGCTCGCGCAGGCGCGGAGTCGACGCGAGCATGCTGCGGATACGCCCGGCCTCGCGCAACACCGCGGTTTCGCCCTCGGAAAGAAGATCGATGGCCTCCGCGCTGCTTGCCGCCGACGGCGGCACGCCGAGGGCTTCGAGTGAAGACTCCGCCGCCAGCAGCTCCTCGTAGTCGCCCCAGGCGCTGCGTGCCCTGCGGGCAGCATCGAGCTCGTGCTGCTTCGCGGCGAGGTCGGCGTCGAGGCTTTCGAGACGACGGCGCAGCGCCGCTTCCTGCTCCAGCAACCGCGCATGCTCCTCGGGAAGCTGCTGCAACGGCTCGATGTCGCGCTGCAGCGCCTGGATGCGATCGAAGATGCGCGTCACCTGCTGGTTTCGTCCGCGCTCGAGGTAATACTCGCGTCGCTTGTTCTCGATGAGCTGGCGGAACCCGAGCGGGTCGGTGCCCGTCGCGGCCATGCCGGCGCTGTAGATGTGGGAGGCGATCTCCTCGCTGCGCATGGTCTCGATCTTCTGCAGCTCGGCGAGACCGAAAGCGAAGACGTTTTCGTAGAGCTCCCGCGTGGTGCCCGCCAACAGCCTCGGCAGCGTGTTGTCCGGAAGCTCGGTGCCGTCCTCGTCCGTTACTTGCAGAGCGCCGGGGGAGGTCCGGTCCTGGGTTCGAACGACGCGGTATCGCTTGCCCTTCTCGTCGATCTCCAGGTAGCCGCCGTGCTTGCCGCCCCGGAGCGGCTCGTAACGCTCCGGATGATTGCGCTGGCGGAATCCGTAGAGAACCGCGCGCGTGAAGCTCATCAACGTCGTCTTGCCGCCTTCGTTGGGAGCGACAAAGACGTTCAGGCCCGGCGTCAGGTCTTCGAGAGTCAGATCTCGCCAAATACCGAATCCGTCGATGTGAAGCCGTCGGAAGATCATCGGTCGCCGTCGCCTAGAAGCCCTTCGACGGCAAGCAACTCGGCGCGTCGCAACAAACGTTGCCAGTCGAGCGTCTGCCACGCGTCGCCGCCGAGAACGGCTCGGAGTCGCGGGTCGTCGAGAAGGCTGGCGAGCTCGCCCCTGATAGCGGTTGCCACGTCGCACCCTTCCTCGAGATCGAGGCTTTCGCCGACCTCGGAAGGGGACATCGGCGGCGGGTTGCGTCGCGCCTCCTCGGCGAGGCGCAGCAGGTCTCCCAGCAAGTCCTGTTGGGCGCGAAGCTCGCGGATGTCGCGCAGCGGGCGCGTTGCCACGTCGAGCCGCTGCAGCCAGATAGCCCCGGGAGCAAGATCGGGCGCGTGCTCCTCGCGCAGCGACTGCAGCAGTTCCGCCACGAGCCCGGGTCGCCGCAGGCTGTCGTGGACCTCTCCCGAACCGGTCAGCGTCCACAGCATGATGTGCAACCTGTCCGGTGCCTCGGCGGCGGTCCGCGAGCTGATCTGGGCGAAGCCCGCAAGGACATCGTCGATCGACGCGATGCCTTTGATCGAAGAACGAACCCGATGCCAGCGGACCGCGTCGGTCCAAACCGGAGTCAGCGAGACCCCGCCGCTGGGCGACACCTCCACGATCGTCGCGCCGCGTGGCCCGACCTCCCTCATGTGCAGCCCCTGGGTGTTTCCGGGGTAGTGAACCACGGGGGACTCCGCCCGCAGCGTCTCGCGTTTGTGGACGTGCCCGAGGGCCCAGTAGTCGAAGCCCCGCGATTCCAGATCCGGCAACGAGCAGGGGGCGTAGGCACCGTGTTCGGCGCGGGCCCCGACGTTCGTGTGCAGCATGGCGATGGAGAAGGGCCCCTGCGGATGCGCCGGGAACCTCGTCGCCAGGTTTTCCGCAACCGACGCAGCACCGTAAGAGACGCCGTAGACGTGCGCCAGCGTCTCGCCGCCGCGTGACAGCGGTACGGCCTCGACCTCGGTGTCGAAGAAATGCACCGATTCCGGATACTCGATGCTGGATACCGCGCTTCCCAGGGGATCGTGGTTGCCGGCGACCACGAGGGTGGGGATTCCCGCATCATCGAGCCTGCGGAGGCGGTCACGAAGCTGGATCTGAGCCCGCAGGTTGCGATCCTCGGCGTCGAACAAATCGCCGCACACGAGCACCGCCGCGACTCGCCGCTCGAGCGCGGCGGCGACCACGCGGTCGAGGGCGAGTATCGGTGCCTCGCGCAGTCGTTCGCCCAGGTCCGGCGGTATCTCGGACAGGCCCCGGAACGGCGCCCCCAGGTGGAGGTCTGCGCAGTGGAGGAAGGAGAACGCCTGCATCAGGTCGCTATCCGCACACAGGGGCCCCCTCGGGCGCCTTTGCTGCGGCGAATGCAGGCCGCATCACGGCCTGCTAGGAGTCTTGGTTCTTTTGCCGAAGTTGCGACGGCTTGGGGCCATGTCGCTGGCGCGCTCGAGTCCGCTCCTGCTTGCGGTCGCGAGTTTTGCCATGCGAGCTGCGCCAGATCTTTCCGCGTCGCGTGCGTCGATCGCCTTTGCCCAAGGATATCTCCGAACCTTCTGTGGCTGACTACCAGTATCCAAGAACCGACTTTACAGACTCTCGCATGCCGGTCGCGTGCTCAGCAAGCCGACGGTCTCTTCATCGCGTCCGCGGTGCACGCGATCGACATTGCATGACGACCGCGAGACGCGTTCACCCGTGGCGCTTTCTGAGGGATTCGACGATGTCCTCGAGGCGGACGCCGGCTGCCCGGCAGGCGACCAGTGTGTGGTAGAGAAGGTCCGCCGCTTCATCGGCAACCGCGGCCACGTCTTCGTCGGCGCAGGCCACGGCGAGCTCACCGGCTTCCTCGGTGATCTTCTTCAACCTCAGGTTTCGATCGTTCAACAGACGCGCCGTGTAGCTGTTCTCGGCGTCATCGGCCTCGGCTCTCTGCTCGATGACCCTGGCGAGTCGCTGCAGAAACGGTGGCGCGTCGAAGCAGCTCTCGGCGCCCGAGTGACAAGTCGGCCCGGAGGGCCGCACCAGCGCCAGGGCAGCATCGCCGTCGCAATCGACATGGAGGGCGATGAGCTGCAAGGTGTTGCCGCTGGTCTCGCCCTTCTTCCACAGCGTCCGGCGGCTGCGCGACCAGAAGTGCAGGAAACCCGAAGACAGCGACGTCTGCAGAGCGGTGCGGTCGGCGTAGCCCAGCATGCGGACCTCTCCGGTGTCGACGTGCTGCGCAACCAGCGGGATGAGGCCGTCACCCTTTGCGAAGTCGACGGTCTCGAGGTCGGTTTCGTTCGTGATGATCATGATCCCTGGCCTGGGCTTCCAGCGTCGAGCAGCGAACGCACCTCGCTTGCCAGCACCCGGTTCGTGGAGATGCCGCTGGGCGAGCGATGGTCGGACGACCCGCTCCAGTCGGTGTACACGCCCCCTGCCTCGCGGACAATCGGCGCCAGGGCGGCGGCATCCCAGCGGGCGAGGATCGGATCGAGCATGACCTCCGCCCTGCCGGTGGCCACCAGGGCGTGGCCGTAGCAATCGCCCCAGGTCCGCACCATACCGGCGCGGCGCTCGAGCTCGTGCCATCGGGGGCCGTGGCCGCGACGCTCGATCTCCGCGGCGTTCGTGCACAACACCAGCGCCTCGGCGAGCGTCGACACCGTGGACACGCCGGCGGGCGCGCCGTTCCACCAGCATCCCTCTCCGGCGGCGGCGTATACGGATTCGCCCAGCGCCGGGAAGTGGACCACGCCGACGATGGCCTCGTTACCCTGCTCGAGCGCCACCAGCACGCCGTAGAGCGGCACGCCATGCACGAACGACAGCGTGCCGTCGATGGGATCGAGGATCCACGTGCGCTCAGCGTCGGCATTGGTGTGGCCGAGCTCCTCGCCGAGGATGCCGTCCTGCGGAAACTTCTCCTCGATCAGCTCACGGGCGACCTGTTCGGCCTCCCTGTCCGCCACGGTCACCGGAGAGGCATCCGACTTGCTTTCGATTTCCAGATCCGACTGGAAGTACAGCAGCGTCCGGTCGCCGGCACGGCGTGCCACCTCGAGGGCGAATTCCAACAGGAGCTGGCGTGACGCGGACATCACGCAGCCTCCGCGTGCCGCACCGGAACACCGGCGGTCGCCAGCTCGGCCTTGACCTCGCCGACCCGGACGATCTCGTCGTGGAAGATCCCGGCAGCCAGGGCGGCATCGGCATCGGCGCGCAACAGAGCGTCCCGCATGTGCGCGGCGTTGCCGGCGCCGCCGCTGGCAACCACCGGCACGCTCACCGCGTCCACCACGGCGCGGGTCAGCTCGAGATCGTAGCCGGAGCGTCCACCATCGTTTTCGATCGCCGTCAGCAGGATCTCTCCGGCGCCGAGATCGGCACATCGCCGGGCCCAGTCGAGGGCGTCGAGTTGCGTCGGCTTGCGGCCGCCATGGGTGAACACGCGGTAGCCGCTCGGCGTCGTTGCCGGGTGCTCGCGCTTGGCGTCGATGCTCGCGACCACGCACTGGCTGCCGAAACGCGCCGCTGCCCGCGTCAGTAGATGCGGTTCGAGCACCGCGGCCGTATTGATGCTGACCTTGTCGGCACCGGCGCGCAGCACCCGGGCAATGTCCTCCACCGAGTCGACGCCACCGCCGACCGTCAGCGGCACGAAAAGCTGTTCCGCCGTGCGCCGAACGACGTCGAGCATCGTCTTGCGTCCCTCGTTCGACGCGGAGATATCGAGAAAGACGACCTCGTCCGCACCCTCTTGCTGATAGCGGGCGGCCAGACGCGGCGGATCGCCGACGTGGCGGAGGTCGACGAACTTCACGCCCTTGACGACCTCACCGTCGCGCACGTCAAGACACACGATGATGCGCTTGCGCAGCATGCCTCAGTCCTCCAGCCTCTCGAGCTCGACGGCACCCTTGGTGCTGAACACCGTCTCGCTGGTCTGCAAGGCCTGGTGCAGCGCGAGTCCCAGCGCTTTGAACGCCGCCTCGACGACGTGGTGACGGTCGGTGCCGCGGATCACTCGGGCGTGGATCGTCATTGCCGAGGCGTCGGCGACGGAGCGAAAGAAGTGGTCGTAATGACGATGCGGCAGCGGACCCTCGTAGAATGGGCGGCCGCCGTTGTCGATCACCACCTGAACGAGGGCGTCGTCCATCGGTACCGTGGCGTCCCCGTACCGCGCGCACGCGTCCGGTATCTCGTCGCGCAGGGCTGCCCCGAGCGTGATGCCGACATCCTCGATCAAATGGTGAGTGAGGTCGCCCGTGGCCTCGACTTCCATGTCCAGTGCCGCGTAGCGGGCGAGCGTGGCCAGCATGTGATCGAGGAACGGCTCGGTCGTCGACACCGAGCCGTCGCCGCTGCCGCGGCGCAAACCGACGACGACCTCGGTCTCGCGGGTCTTTCTGCGTAGCTTGCTCATTGGCTGAACTCCTTGGCTGCGGCGCCGGGTTCGATGGCGCCCGTGTAAAGAGCCGTACCCACCACCGCACCGGCAACGGCTGCACGGTCGAGAGCGCGGAGATCGTCGATCGAGCCCACTCCGCCGGCCGCGACGAGCGGCAGGTCCGTCGCTGCCGCAAGGCCGGCGAACAGTTTCGCGTCGATGCCCCCCAGGCTTCCCTCTCGCCCCACGTCCGTGACCAGCAGGCCGGCGAGCGGCAATGCCGAAACGCGTTCGAGGAACGCATCGAGAGCGACACCGGAGGCGCGGCGCCAGCCGTGGGTGAGGATCTGGTGTTCGCGGATGTCCGCGGCGACGAGCACTCTTTGCGGGTGTTCCCTGCTGACCTCTGCCAGCCAGTCGAAGTCGCGGATGGCCCGGGTTCCGACCATCACGCGTGCGGCGCCCGCTTCGAGTGCTGCACGCAGCGAGTCGGCGTCCCGAATTCCGCCGCCGAACTGTACCGGCACGTCGACCGCCGCAATCAAGGCGCGGACTGCGTCGAGGTTCGAACCTTCCCCCAGAGCGGCGTCCAGGTCGACGACGTGGAGGTGTTGGAACCCGTAAGCCACGAACCGCCGGGCAACGTCGACCGGATCCGGCAGGTTGATGCGCTCCGATTCGGGACGACCCCCGATCAACTGCACCACGCGCCCTTTCCGCAGGTCGATGGCGGCGTAGACGATCATCGCGCCGCTCGCCGCAGGAAGCTCTCGATCATGGCCAGGCCCGCGTTGCCGCTCTTTTCGGGATGAAACTGCGTCCCCCACGTGCGGTTTTTGCGAATTGCCGCCGGGAAACGATGGTCTTCGTAGGTGGTCCAGGCGATGACATCTTCCGCCGTCGCCGGCTCGGCCACGTAGGTGTTGGCGTAGTAAACGATCGGGATCGTGTGCGCGTCGAACAAGGGGTCGCGACGGCCGCCGCGCTCGATGGGCTCGACGTCGTTCCAGCCCATCTGCGGTAGCTTGCGGGCTCCCATCCTTCGTACCCGCCCGCGAATGAAGCCCAGGCCCTCGCCGGGGGACTCCTCGCTGGTTCGAAACAGCAGCTGCATGCCCAGGCAGATGGCGAGGCACGGGAAACCGTTTTCCAGTGCTGCAACGATGCGCGGGCGGGCTGCTTCGAGGCGGGCGGCGGCGGCACCGAAGGCGCCGACACCCGGCAACACCATGGCGTCGGCGTCGAGCACCGCATCGGGCTCGGCGTCGATCCGCACGCTGGCACCGTAGTGCTCCAGCGCCTTCTCGAGCGAATGTAGGTTGCCGGTTCCGTAGTCGAAGAGTGAGACCTTCATCGTTTGATGATCTCCCGAATCTGATCGACGAGGCGCTCCATCGTCGGTCGCGGGGCCACGGTGATCCGCACACAATCGCCCGCGTGCGGGAGTGCGGGAAACGGGCGGACGCCGATTCCTGCCTCGGCCAACGAGCGTGTGAATGCCAGAGCGTCTCCTGCCGGCGCGCGCACGAGCAGGAAATTCGCCGACGAAGGAAACACGTGCAGCCCCAGCTCCGCCAGTGCGCCTTCCAGATAGGCGCGCGATCGTAGGGCCTCTGCCGCCGTGAGGCGCACCCATTCGGCGTCGTCTCGCAGTGCCGCTGCGGCGGCGCGCTCCGCTACGCCCGAGACCTTGTAGGGACCACGCGACTTCTCGATCTCGTGGATCAGCTCGGGGGCGCCTATGGCGATCCCGACGCGCAACCCGGCGAGGCCGAACGCCTTCGACATCGTCCGCAACACCACTACACGGTCGGTTTGCGGCGCCCAGGCGGCGAGGGGGTCGTCGCAGAAATCTCCGTATGCCTCATCGAGGATCATCAAACCCGCGGCTCGTGAGGCCAGGCTTTCGACGGCGTCGCGCGGGGCGGCATTGCCGGTGGGGTTGTTCGGACGGCAGACATAGGTCACCTGCGCCCGCGCAGCTGCCAGTGCCTCGACGGGCAGCGCGAATCCGGGCTCCGCGTCGATGCCGACCGTCGGGACGCCGTTCATGGCGGCGAACGTCTCGATCATCGAGAAGGTCGGATGCGGGAAGGCGACGCGATCGCCCGGGCCGCAGAACGCCCGAAGGGTGGAATCGATCAGGTCGTCGGAACCGCAGCCGGTGGCGACGCACGCTTCGTCGACGCCGAAGAATTCCGCCGCGGCGGCCTTGAGCTCTCCACCATAAAGCGACGGGTAGCGACGTACGTCGCCGGCGTCGAGTCGCTCGACTGCCCGCAGGGCCGACGGCGACGGCCCGAAGAGGTTGGTGTTGTCGCTCAGATCGATCTCCACGGGGCTACGCCCGGGATCGTACGTCTCGAGCGTCGCATACTCGGGGCGTAGACGAACCGGCGGGCGGAAGGACGACTCTTCGGCCGCAGAGTCGACGCTCCATGCTCTGGCAGCCGCGGCATGGCCGCTCAGGCCCTCGGCGTCGGCGATGACGCCGGTCGGGCCAGCGAGCGCGGCCGCGGCCGGCGCGTCGATCTCTTGGAAGGTGCTCCAGCGGACGAAGTCGGCAACCGACAGGCCGGACTGGCGCCGCGCCGCCCCGCCGGTCGGCAGTACGTGATTCGTACCGCTGATGTAGTCGCCGAACGCCACCGAGCTGGAAGCGCCCAAGAACACCGACCCTGCCCCTCTCACCCGGGTCATGGCGTCGCGTGCCGCGCGAACCATCAGCAGCAGGTGCTCCGGGGCGAACGAGCTGGCAAAGCCCAGAGCCTGTTGCAGACCGGCGGCCGAAAGGAGAGCCCCGGAGCGGTGCAGCGCCGCGCGTATGATGCGCTCGCGCGGCTGTTCCGCGACCATGCTCGCCAGCGCTTCGCGGATTCGCGGCGGCTGCGCCGGATCGGTGACCACGGCAACAACGACGGCATGGGGGTCGTGCTCCGCCTGCGCGATCATCTCCCGTGCGATTGCCCGGGGATCGGCGCTCTCGTCGCCGATGACCAGCAGCTCGGAGGGGCCCGCCAGGCAATCGCTTTCGATGCGCCCGCCGAGCTGGCGCTTGGCTTCGCTGACGTACGCATTCCCCGGACCCCCGACCTT
>CBDUAS010000048.1:0-11519 GCA_965365185.1 uncultured bacterium
CGTCGCCCAGGGACTCTCGAAGCCGCTCCAAGGCAACCGCCGAGTGTTCGAGTCCCACCACCTCATGACCGCTGCGAGCGAGTGGGATCGCGTTGCGGCCCATGCCGCAGCCGCAGTCGACGATCGGTCCCTCGAGGCGCTCACCGCGGCCCTCGAGGTACTGCAGCAGAAAGTGCACACCGCGGTCGATATCTCCGCGGTAAGAGGTCGTGTAGGCCCGTACCTCGCCGTACTCGCGGTCCCATGCGCGGCGCAACTCGGCACGGTCGTTCAGCGTTCGGGCTCCCAGCTCTCACCCGCCCTCAAGCCCGTCGACCCCGGCGGCGGCTCGCTGCCCGGCTCCGCCGGTCGATACTGGAACTCCGCCCGCTCGGTGCCGTCCGACTCGTAGCGACGATAGCCGCGCACCCAGCAAGGGCGTGAGGCTTCCAGACGCACGCCGCCGGGCAGCCGGACCAGCGTGCCGACCGGCATTTGCTCGGATTCCGGCGGCGGCTCGCCGGCGGCCGGCAGATCCACGCGCAGGGTCCGCCAGTCGACCTTGCGACGCTTCTCGGGCTGTCGTTCCTCGAGAGCGCCGCCGCGCCGGCGGTCCTTCATCTTGCGCAGGAAGTCCTTCCGTTTCATACGCTCTTGCTCAACTCGTCGAAGAAGAACGCGGCGCTGGCAATACCGGCATAGAAGTTCCCCAGGTCGAGGTTCTCGTTGGGTGCATGGGCGTTTTCGTCGGGCAAGCCGATCCCCATCAATACCGCCGGTACGTCGAACAGTTCCTCGAGAGTGGACACGAGCGGAATCGACCCGCCCTCGCGGATGAACACCGGCTCCGCGCCGAACCCTCGCTGCATCGCCCGCCCCGCTGCCTGCATGACCGGGTGATCGCGCGGCGTCATCCAGGGTTTACCTCCCTGCATGCGGGTTACCTCGAGGCGGACGCCCGGAGGAGTGTTGGCCCGCAGGTGTTGCTCTGCCGCGTCCATGATGGCCTTCGGATCCTGATGCGCCACCAGGCGCATGCTCACCTTTGCCATCGCCTTGGCGGGAAGCACGGTCTTGCTGCCTTCGCCGGTGAAACCCGACAGGAATCCATTGACCTCGAAGGTCGGCCGGGCCCAGGTGCGCTCGAGCACGCCGAACCCCTCTTCCTGGAGCAGAGCGTCGACCTGCAGCTCTTCGCGGTAGCGTCGCTCGTCGAAGGGAAGCGTGCTCCACTGCTCGCGTTCGGCGTCCGTCAGGGGCACCACCTCGTCGTAGAAGCCGGGGATGGTGATGTGCCCGGTCTGCGGGTCGCGGCAGGAAGCGATCATGCGGGCGAGTGCCTCGGCCGGGTTGACAACGGCGCCGCCGAACGAGCCCGAGTGCAGATCTCCCTTGGCTCCGGTCACGTCCAGTTGCATGTAGGCGATGCCGCGCAGGCTGTAGGTGATCGAGGGCAGGCCGGGCGCAAACATGATGGTGTCGGAGATCATCACCGCGTCGCAGGCGAGCCGCTCCTTGTGTTCGCGGACGGCGGCTTCGATGTTGGCGCTGCCGACCTCCTCTTCGCCTTCGATCAGGTAGATGACGTTGATCGGGCAGCTATCGGCGGTCTGCAGCCAGGACTGCAGGGCCTTCACATGGATGTAGAGTTGGCCTTTGTCGTCGGCGGCGCCGCGGGCGAAGAGCCTGTCGTTGCGCACGGTGGGCTCGAAGGGCGGTGTGTCCCATAGCTCGACGGGCTCCTCCGGCTGCACGTCGTAGTGTCCGTACACCAACAACGTGGGGGCATCGTCGGCCCCGCGCCAGGCGCCGTAGACGACCGGATGGCCCGGCGTAGGCCAGATCTCGACCTCCTCGCATCCGGCCACCCGCAGCTTCTCGGCGAGCCACTTCGCCGCTGCCTCGACCTGATCGGAACGCTCGGGATCCGTGGAAACACTGGGAATTCGCAGAAATTCGTTGACCTCTTCGAGCCACTCGTCGCGATGGGCGTCGATGTGGGCCTGGATCGACTCGGCACTACTCATGGAAACTCCGCGGAGGCTTGGGTCTGACGATGCCTTGGTTTGACGGCACCTGTTGGCGTAGGCTTGAATTACGGCCCATCTCAAGAGCCACCCTATCCGGTGGCGGGGGCCGTGCCAACACTCGGGAGGTGCCATGTTGTTGCAGCGTCGTGCGGTACGCGTACTGTCGGCTGTGGCGGCGATTCTTTTCGTGTCGTTGTCCGCAAGCTCGCCGGTTCTCGCGCGTGGGGCCCAGCAGGACGCCGAGGCGCTGCTCGGCCGCCTCAGAGAGTTGCTCCAGGCCACGGAGTCGAAGATCCTGCTGGTGCCGTTTCCCAACAGTCGCAGTCGCATCCTGAAGGCGGACGGTAGCTCGGAGTTCTTCCTCTACCTGGAGCGCGGCAATCTGCGCGGCACCGAGACGATGGATCAGTTCTACGCCGCTCTCGAAGCCAACGACATGGGCGTCGCCAACGACGTGTTCACCCGGCACAGTCTGGTGTCGCTGCGCGTTTCCGACTACGGCTGGAACGGGCTTGGCGTGCCGATGGAGCGACAGGACGGCAGCGGCGAGTCCATCCAGGATCGGTTTTACAAGAACGTCGAAGGCCTGTTTGGTCCGGCAGAACCGAGTGCGGAAGACATGGCCACCTACCTCGAGTACGTCGAGACGATTCTCATTCCGGCGCTCGAAGGTGGCTCCTGAGGCGACGGTATTCGCGATTCCGGCCTTTGATGCCTTTGTGGTGCGGACCCGGCCCGATATAGTGGCGAGCAGCCAAGCTCGGATGGCCATCCCCCGGGTGGCGCGGTCATCCCCCAGGCGGCGCGGTATCGGGCCGCGCCTACCATTTGGGCAGGAGGTCCTCATGCGTCGCTTCGTGCCGGTCGCGATCGTGACCGTGGCGTTGTCCCTCTCGGTTGTTCCCGCAGCGCTGGCCACCGCCGGTGCTCCAGGCCAGCAGGATCGGGGCGGGCAGAGCTCGGCCCAACAAGGTTCAGCGGGACAGCAGGGCGCGGTCCAACAGGCTTCAGGGCAACAACAGGGGACGCAGGAGCAGCAAGAGGCTCCCCAGCGATACGAGGAGCGCGTCGTCGTCACCGCATCGCGTACGGAGCAGTTGTTGCTCGATGCGCCGACCGCAGTAACCGTCCTGAGCGGAGCCCTCATCGAGTCGTCGCCAGCGGGCAACTACGGGGACCTGTTGCGGGGAGTACCGGGCCTCAACATCTCGCAGACCAGCGCCCGCGACATCAACATCACCTCGCGTGCGGCCACCAACACGCTGGCCACCACGCAGCTCGTGTTGATGGACGGTCGCACCGTCTATCAGGACTTCTTCGGCTTCGTGCTCTGGGACCTGCTGCCGGTGGCCTTCAGCGAGATCGACCAGATCGAGGTTCAGAGAGGGCCGAGCTCGGCCGTGTGGGGTGCCAACGCGATGACCGGCGTGGTCAACGTCATCACCAAGTCGCCGCGGAGAATGGGCAACTACACGTCATTCCGCGGTGGTGCGGGAGAGGTGGGCACGGGCTTCTTCTCGGGCCTGCATTCCGGCGTCCGCAACGACTGGGCGTACAAAGTCTCGGGCTCGTATTACCAGCAGGACGCGTGGCCACGACCGGACGCCGCCGAGAACTTGTCCGGCCAGGTTTTTCCCGACACCCGCAACCGCGGCACCAAGCAACCCAAGCTCGACGGTCGCGTCGACTACCGGCTGGATGCCGTCTCGAATCTCTCCTTTTCGGGCGGATACGCAGGCACCGGAGGCATTATTTTCACCGGAATCGGCCCGTTCGATATCGAGAACGGCTCTTGGTTCTCGTACATGCGCGCCGACTACAACCGCGACAACGCCAACGTCCGCTTCTACGCCAACCTGCTCAGCGCGGACTCGTTCAACCTGCTGAGTCCGCTGGATTTCGATTTTGCCACCGGTACGTACGATTGGTCCGCGCAGAACACCTCGATCGTGCAGGACGGCAAGCACCTGCTCGTCTACGGCGGCAATTTCCGCTTCCTGACCAACGACCTGTCGATTGCTCCGAACGCCGCCAGTCGCAAGGAGGGCGGCGCGTTCATCCAGGATAGCTGGACGCCGGTCGAGCAGCTCCTGATCACGGCCGGAATCCGCGTTGACGGCTTCAGCAGCATCGAGAACGCGGTCTGGTCGCCGCGTATCGGTGCGCAGTTCCGCCCTGTGGCCGGTGCGGACCACGCCATCCGTGTCTCCTGGGGGCGGGCGTTTCGGGCCCCGTCGGTGATCAACAATTTTCTCGAGACGACGATCTTCAACACCATCGACCTGAGTGCCCTGGAGCCGCTGCTCGGATTCAACCCGGGCAACTACACGTTTCCGATCGGCGCCGTGGGCAACCAAGACCTCGTGGAGGAGCAGCTCGACCAGATCGAGGTCGGCTACCGAGCGGTTGTCCGCGACGTGGCGATCGATTTCGCCTACTACTACACCGAAACGAAAGACAACATCGACTTCTACCCCAATCGTTTCTACTCGCCGCTCGACCCCCCGCCGGCGTGGCCGCTACCGCCGTTGATCCTGGCGCTGTTGCCCGAGCCGCTGCCGAAAGAGTTCACCTATCGCAACATCGGGCTGGTGACGAACCAAGGCATCGAGCTCGGCATTCGAGGTCGCATCGCCGGCGGCAACGAGCTCTTCGGTACCTACACGTGGCAGAAGAAGCCCGAGCTGGAGGGCATTGCAGAGGAAGAGTTCAACATCCCGCCCGCCAACCTGTTCACCATCGGCGTCAACGGCTACTACCAGGGGTTCTTTTACAGCGCCACGGTCAACTACCAGAGCGAAGCGTTCTGGGCCGACGTGCTGGATTCGCGCTTCCATGGGTGGACTGCGCCACCGGCGACACCGGAAGGAGGGTCTTCGGTGACGACGCTCAACCTGACGCTCGGCTACGATTACCAGAACATGAGCTTCTCCCTGCGCGCCACCAACCTCACCAACGAGCAGTTCCAGCAGCACTACGTCGGTGACGTCATCGGTCGCCGCATTGTCGGCGAGGTGGGCGTGGACTTCGACTGGGACAACAGGTGAGCGAAACCGTCAGCCTCGAGGGGTTCGTCGCCGCCCTGCGCGCCATTCCCGAGGCGGAGTTCACCGACGGCAAGGTGCTGGAGACGGTCACCGCAAATCGCGTGGCCGCCGCCGACCTGGAGCCCTTCCTCGTGTGGAAGCCGGATCGGTACACCCGCAGCCTGATCTACCGCGACGACCTCTTTCAGGTCCTCGTGTTGTGCTGGAACGTAGGCCAGGCGAGCCCGGTGCACGACCACGCCGGACAGAAGTGCTGGATGTCGCTGCCGCAGGGCCGGTTGGAGATCACCAACTACAGCTTCAAGCATGGGCGGGAGATCGAGTTCATCGACGCCGAGATCGTCGGCGAGAACGACAGCGACGTGCACGTGGATCAGTGCTGCAGCGTGCACCAGATCGCCAACCGCTGCGCCTGGTGCGAGCCGGCGGTGAGCCTGCACGTGTACTCACGCCCGTTCGATAGCTGCTACATCTACGATCTGGCGACGGGAAAGCGTGAGCTCAAGCCGATGGCCTGTGACATGGTCGGGCCGCTGGCGGAGGCATTCGTGGGCTCGGGATAGCCGCGTCCACCGATTCTCGCTGAAGCTACTGCCTCAGTCGTCGTCTTCGAGTGGGAGAGTGGCTGGTGGGCCCCCGGCCGCCTCGCGCAGCACCTCCAGGTAGTGGAAGTCACCGTCCCGGATCGGCGGGGCGTTGACTGAGGCGATCGCTTCGGCGAGCGCGCGCGTCCGCGTCAGGGCGGCGCTGAAGCTCTCGACCAGGTAGCCACGACGGTCCGCGGGCGGGACGGAGCGAAGGCTTTCGAGCTCGATGAAGCGGCGCAACATGCAATGCTGCGCGAGCCTTCGGGAGACGAGCCGGGTTACGACGGTCTCATGGTCGCAGGCGCTGCAACCGCATGCGGGATGCGCCTGCGCGGAGCCCGACTCCAGGCAGGCCTGGGCCGTGCTGACCGGAAGGTGGATGTAGCACTCGTGCAGGTAGTAGGCGTTTGCCCGGCGGGTCCCCATCATCTCGCGGAAGAACGAACGCGGGTGAGACTCGAGCCCGTGTGTTCCCGCGGCATAGCCGGCGGCGCCCTCAGCGATCGCCAGCAGGCCGGCGCGCCCGACGTGGGAAAGCACCACCGGCCTGCCGCCGGCCTTCAGGGAGCGCACGAATTGCACCAGCGCGCGCACGTCGGTGGGGTCGGCCCGACGCTCGTCGAAGTTGACCACCGTCAGCAAGAACAGGGCGGCATCGATGTCTCGATAGGCGTTCGCGATCGTCTCGAGGTGTTCCGGTCGTATGAGGGCATCGATGTCGACGCAGACGGGCACGCCGACGGCGTCCGCGCCGGCCGCGCGCACCGCATCGGCGGCGAAGTCGCGGCAGGCCTGCAGCCACGGATGCTCGGCGTGGGGAATGTAGAAGTATGGCGACAGCAGAACATCGGCTCCCATGCGGCGCTGCACGGCGAAGACCTCGTCGATGAGCGCGGCGCGCGCCGCCGTGCGGCCGAAGCGGGCCGGCTGCCAGAGGGTCCCCAGAGCGCCGCGCCCGGGGCTGTACGGAAGCGCCCGGTAGTCCGGCATGCTCATGTGACCCTCGAACTGGAAATAGGCCGTCTTCGGGTCAACGAGGACCATCGCGGCGCGGTCACGGGCGACCTCTACCAATGGCCTCAGCCGAGGGTTCACGCTGTAAACGGCAGACAATGCCACCGTCGCCCCGGCAGGCAGGTGCTCGAGTACCGCGGCGTCGTGGGGCAGCGCGATGACGACATGAGTGGGATTCTCGGCGCACAGCTCGGTCACGGTCATGGTCGGGCTATTTTTGCCCGTACGGGGACCTCATGCTAGTTTCCGCCCTTGTCGTGGATACTCTTGCCGACCTCTTCCGCAGCTTCGAAAAGCAAGGGCGCGCCGATCTGTTGATGGAGCGACGCGGAGCGCGGTTCGGGATCATCGCCGCCACCGACTTCGGCGACCGTGCCCGACGCTGCGCCGCGGCCCTGCACCGGCTCGGCATCCGCCGCGGCGATCGCGTCGGCCTGGTGTGCTCCAACCGGCCGGAATGGCACGTCATCGACTTTGCCTGTCATCTGCAAGGCGCCGTGCTCGTGCCGGTTTTCGGCACGCTGACGGCGGTGCAGGTCGGGCACATCTTCCGCGACAGCGGATGCCGGTTGGCCTTTGCCGAGGGCGTCGAACAGCTCGGCAAGGTAGCCGGCGTGCGCGCCGAGCTGCCGGATCTCGAAACCATCGTGTTGATCCGTGACGCGGGGCGGGTTGCCGCCGCTACCGGCGCCGGGGGCCCGCGGAAGGCTGAATCCGGCCCTCTCGCCGCCCGCCACGCCGGCGTCGGCAATGAGGCCGTTACCTTCGCTGACGCCGCGCTGCATGAGCTTCTGGCCGAGGAACCGTACCGGGAGCCCACCCCTGGCCCGGCCGGCGCCGACTCTGTGGCAACGCTCATCTATACGTCCGGCACGACCGGCAAGCCCAAAGGCGTGATGCTGACGCACGCCAACGTGATGTCGAACGTACGCGCGGCGCTCCAGGTGCTCACCGTCGCACCCACGGACCGCGGGTTGTCGGTCTTGCCGCTGTGCCACGTATTCCAGCGGGTGGTGGATTACACGTTCTTCTTCGCCGGGGCGCAGATCGCGTACGGGGCGCCGGCGAACCTGGCGGAGGACTACCTACTGGTCCGGCCCACGGTGGTGGCCGGTGTGCCGCGCCTCTTCGAACGGTTCCGGGCTGCGGTGCTGGAGCAGGTGGCGTCGAGAGGCCCGCTGCAGCGGCGCATCTTTCACTGGGCCGAGCGCGTCGGCCGCCGCCGCGCCGAGCACGAGCTGGGAGGTGGTCGTTGGGGATTGGGCGACAGGCTGCGGTTCGTCATTGCCGATTCGATGGTCCTGCGAAAAGTGCGCGCCGGTGCAGGAGGACGCATCCGCTACTTTGCCAGCGGTGGGGCGGCCCTCGACCCCTCCCTGAACTGGTGGTTCGAGTCGATGGGCATGCGGCTGGTGCAGGGATACGGCCTCACGGAGACTTCGCCGGTGATCGCGGCCAATCCGCAAGAGGCCAACCGCATCGGCACGGTGGGCACGCCGCTTCCCGGTGTCGACGTCAAGATCGCCGCGGATGGCGAGATCCTCACGCGCGGGCCGCACGTCATGAAAGGCTACTGGGGCCAGCCGGAAGCGACAGCAGAGGTGATCGTCGAAGGCTGGCTGCACACCGGCGACATCGGCGTGCTCGAGGACGGATACCTGCGCGTCACCGACCGCAAAAAGCACATACTGGTGACTTCGACAGGGAAGAACGTGGCGCCGCAGCCGATCGAGAATGCCATCGCCCAAAGCCGCTACGTCGAGCAGGTCGTCGTGTTCGGCGATAGCAGACCGTTCGTGGGCGCGCTCATCGTCCCTGATTTCGCCGCTTTGCGTTCCTGGGCGGCGGAGAAGGGCCTGTCAACCTCCGCGGACTCCATGTGCACGGACGAGCGTGTCATCGACCTTGTTCGCGGAGAGGTCGATGTGTTGCTGAGAGATTTTGCCCGCTTCGAGCAAGTTCGCGCTTTTCGCCTCGTGCCGGTGCCGTTCAGCATCGATGAGGGCACCTTGACGCCAACGCTGAAGGCGGTGCGCGCCGAGGTCGAGGTACGATACGCGAGCTTGATCGACGATATCTATCGCGAACACCAACGTTGACGGCGCGGGAACCGCTGCTTTCGGGCCTCGCGCACGCCAAGAGGCGCCTCTCGTGCAGCGACCCATTTCCCGCCGCAGCATCCTGCGCATTGACGGCACGAACCGGACCGACGCGCTGGATGAGATCGCCGTCGAGGAGCCGTGCGAGATCCGCCTCGGGGGCGATCCGGTTGCAGTCACCATGCGGACCCCGGGCGAGGATGCGGAGCTCGCCGCGGGTTTCTTGTTCACCGAGGGGATCGTGCAGGTGGGCGATATCGCGTCGATCAGCCGTTGCCGGGAGGCTGACGCGCTGCATGCGGAAAACGTCGTGGAGGTCGAGCTGTCGGCGGACCGACGTCCGCTCAGGAATCTGACGCGACACTTCTTCGCGTCCTCGTCCTGCGGCATCTGCGGCAAGGCTTCGATCGAAGCCATCCACGTCGGGGCGCCGCCGGCGTCGCCCGGGCCCGAGCTCACGGCGGCCGCGTTGCAGCGCATGCTGGACCACATGTCGGGACGTCAGGAAGTCTTCGCCGCGACCGGGGGGCTGCACGCCGCGGGTCTTTTTGATGCCGGCGGAAGTCTGCGTGCCCTGAGCGAGGATGTGGGCCGGCACAATGCCGTCGACAAGGTGATCGGGCGTGCCGTGCTGCGGGAGTGGCTTCCCCTGGACGATCATGTTCTGCTGGTTTCCGGGCGCACCTCCTTCGAGATTCTGCAGAAAGCCCTGGTGGCGAGGATCCCGGTCGTCGCGGGCGTCTCGGCCGCGTCGAGTCTGGCGGTCGAGTTCGCCGCACGAAGCAACATGACCCTGATAGGGTTCCTGCGCCGGGCAAAGATGAACGTTTACGCCGGCGCCCAAAGGATCGTCTCAGCCGCCTGACGGACGTCTCCGATCCCCGAAGTTCCATGACGCACGAGATTCGCAACAGCGCCTGGGAAAGCTTCAAGAACCTCTCGCCCTTCGGCCTGGGGCGGGTGAAGCCGAAGCACTATCGCGACATGCTCCGTGTCCTGATGCGCAACCGTGACGCGCTGCCCTACGGCTGGAAGGTGCTCTCCCGCGGTGCCTGCGACGGGTGCGCGCTGGGAACCGCCGGCCTGCGCGATTGGACCCTGGCCGGCACCCATCTGTGCATGACGCGCCTCAACCTGCTGCGCCTGAACACCATGCCCGAGCTCCGCCACCGGGATTTGGCTGATGTTTCGCGTTTCCGTGGGCTCGACGATGCCCGGCTCCGTGAGCTCGGGCGCATCGACGTGCCGATGATTCGCGAGCACGGGGATGCGGGCTTCCGTCGCATTCGCTGGTCGGAGGCCTACGAACGCATGGCCCGGACGATCCATGGTTCGGAGCCGCGGCGCTTGGCCTTCTACCTGACGTCGCGCGGGATGACGAACGAGGTCTACTACGTGGCGCAGAAGGTGGCACGGTTTCTCGGCACCAACAACATCGACAATGCCGCCCGCATTTGCCACTCGCCGTCGACGGCGGCGATGAAGGCCTCTCTCGGCGTCGCCGCGACCACGTGTAGCTACAGCGACTGGATCGGCTCTGACCTGGTGGTCTTTTTTGGTGCCAACCCGGCCAACGACCAGCCCGTTGCGATGAAGTTCTTGCGCCAGGCGAAGAAGCGTGGGACCCGCGTGGTGATGGTCAACCCGTTCCGCGAACCGGCGATGGAGCGATACTGGATCCCCTCCGACCTGGGCTCGGCGGTGTTCGGCACGAAGATCGCCGATTACTGGTTTCCCGTGCGAACCGGCGGGGACATCGCGTTTCTGTACGGGGTGTTGAAGACGCTGCTGGCCAACGGCTGGCAGGATCGGCGGTTCGTCGATGCCCACACCCGGGGCTTCGACGACCTGCGGCAGGAAGTCGAGAATCTCGACTGGCGGCTGCTGGAGTCGGAGGCCGGGCTCCCGCGTAGCTCCATGGCGGAGTTTGCCGAGCTGATCCGCTCGGCGTCGACCGCGGTGCTGGTGTGGAGCATGGGGATTACCCAGCACGCCGCCGGCACGGACGCCGTGCAGATGATCATCAACCTGGCACTGGCGAAGGGATTTATCGGCCGCGACAAGTGTGGGCTCATGCCGATCCGCGGCCATAGCGGCGTGCAGGGTGGTGCCGAGATGGGGGCCTACGCAACCAGCTTCCCCGGCGGGCGAGCCGTCGACGAGGCCGGCGCCGTCGCCATGAGCGAGCTGTACGGGTTCGACGTTCCGACCGAACCTGGCCTGCAGGCCCCGGAGATGATCGAGGCGGCCGCAGAGGGTCGCCTCGACCTGCTGTATTGCGCCGGCGGCAACTTCGTCCAGAACCTTCCGCAGCCCGAGCGTGTCGCCCGGGCCATGGCCGGCGTGCCACTGCGCGTCCACCAAGACATCTTCCTGACCCGCCAGCTATTCATCGAGCCGCGCGAGCGCGGCGGGGCGGTGCTGCTCTTGCCCGCGAGAACGCGGTACGAGCAAGAGGGCGGCGGGACGCAGACCTCGACCGAGCGCCGCGTCATGTACAGCCCCGAGATCCCGCGGCGAGTGGGCGAGGCGAAGTCGGAGTGGCGCATTTTCCTGGAGCTGGCGCGGGCGGTGAGCCCCGAAAGGGCGGAGCTGCTGGGCTGCGAGGACGGGCAGGCGATTCGCGAGGAGATCGCCCGTGTGGTCCCCGCATACGAGGGCATCCAACACTTCGCACAGACCGGTGACGCCATCCAGTACGGCGGCCCGCACCTGTGCGCGGACGGTGACTTTCGAACGGCCGACGGCAGGGCCCGATTCGCC
>CBDUAS010000049.1:0-11476 GCA_965365185.1 uncultured bacterium
CCGCCGCGGCGAGCACGATGTGGGTGATGAGGATGAAGAAGTACACCGGACGGATCGCGCCGGTGCCGGGGAACGGCGTCGAGCCGGCGTGATAGTGGTAGATGAGGTACGAGGTGAGAAACGCCACCGAGCAGGCGAAGGCGGTGAGCATACAGGCGCGATGCGCCTCGATGCGGCGCCGGCGAATCATCGCGTAGCCGGCGACGAGAAACACCGCCCCCAGGGCGTTGAGTCCGGCGTTGAGCGTCGGCAGCGCGTGGATCCAGTCGGGCGCGTCGTTCACGTCAGGAGCAGGCGCGGTAGCGCGGTAGCGGCGTGGGCGGAACGGGTGCGCACGATCAGACCGCCGGGAGGCGGAATGCGACCAGCATGGTCATTAGCAGCGTGAGGTACACGAGCGAGCCGATGAAGACCCAACGTTCACGGCCGGCGCCCAGAACGTTCAGTGCCCACACGGTGACCGCAAAGAACCCGATGCTCAGCGCCAGGCTTCCCCACACGTAACCGCCCGAAGCGAGGCCGAGGATGGCCGGCATCACGCCGAGCGGGATCAGCAGCATCGCGTAGGCCGCCGAGACGCGGCCGGTGGCGGCGCCGTCGGGGTCATGCACACCGAGCATGGGAAAGCCGCCACGCGCGTAATCCTCGCGGAAAGTACGCGATATGGCGAAGAAGTGGGGGATCTGCCATACGAAGATGATGGCGAACAGCGACCAGGCGGCCGGATCGAGCCTGCCGCGCGCCGCCGCCCACCCGACCAGCGGCGGGATGGCGCCGGGGACCGCGCCCACGAGCGTGCAGGCCGCGGTGCGTTGCTTCAAGGGCGTGTAGACGAAGACGTAGCTGAACCAGGCGACGAAGGCGGTCAGGCCGGCGACGGGCGCGACGGCGAAGACCAGGACGCCGAGGCCGAGCAGCGAGATGACGATGCCGAATGCCAGTGCCTGCCGGGGAGTCAGGCGACCGGACGGCAGGGGGCGGTTGCGCGTCCGTTGCATGCGCGCGTCGATGTCGCGCTCCCAATACTGATTGAGGGCATTGCCGCCACCGACCACGCCGATCATGCCGAGAACCATCAGGATTCCGGCGGCGTCGTCGACGTCGCCCGGGGAGCCCAGATAGAAACCGACGGCCGCGGTGGCAAGGACCAGCATGGTCAGCCGCGGCTTGGCGAGCTCGATGTAGTCGGCAATACGGGAGGGCGGTTTCACGGCGCTCCCCGAAAGGGCTTCACCCCGGGGGCCCGCAGGCTCCCCGGGGTGAAGAGTACTGCGGGTAGATCAGCTACCGAAGTCGAACGAAACCTCGGCCATTCCGTTGGCCTCGACGGTGACGTTCTGCTCCTGCTCCCCGAGGGTCTCATGCCAGGCGCCGATCACATAGTCGCCGGCCGGCAGGTTGCCGATCGTGAAACCGCCATCCTCGGCGGTGACCGCGAAGTAGGGATGCGGAACCACGCCGACGTACGCCGACATCCAGGGATGCACGTCACACTTCAACGGCACCATCACCTCCGGGCTATTGAAGACCTGGTCGTTGGTCATGCCCTTGACCGGCTGTGCGAAGTTGAAGGCCTGATTGCCGGAGGAGGTGGGCTGCGCGTTGACGTTGTGCAGCGTGTCGTCGTTGTTGACGATGGTGATCGTCTGCGTGGTCTGCACGCCGATCATGTGCGGGTCGTACATGCAGTTCGTCTGCGACAGCGTTACCGCGCCGCCGGGAGTGACGAACGACTGGCCCTCGAGGCCGCTCTTGACGTACACGAAGACGTAGCGAACCGTGCCGTTGTCGTTGACCACCAGGCGCTGCGACATGCTCTCGGCGCCGGCCTGGGCGCTGACGCAGAAGGGATCCGCCGCCATCTGCAGAACCTGCGGCTCGGGTGCTTCGCCGCCGAAGTTGATGGTGCCGCTGATGGTGCCCGGATCGGTGATCGACGCCGGATCGATGGCGCCGGCCGCTGCCGGGGGCGCCGCTGCGCCGGTGTCGCCGCTGGGAGCGGGAGCATCGCCGCCGCCGCCGCAGGCGGCCACGGCGACCGCCGCGAATACGGCCAAACCGGCCGCGAAGGTCTTCCTGTACATCGGTTCTTCCTCCATGGGATCGGCGGGGACTTTCCCCGCGCCGAGTGGTGACTGAGTGACGCCGTCGGGGGCGGTTTTCTATCAGTCGTGTTGCAGTCTGGGTTTTTTGAAATCGAAGTTCGGAATGAGGTGGTCTGCGTTCGGCGGGTCCTATTGTCCTAGGGACATGATGTATGCCGCAAGCGCCTCGATCTGCCGGCGGGTGTTGCCCTCCAGCACCGGCGATCCGTCGGGCGCTGTGAAGAAGCTCGGATCATCGAGATCCCAGGTGTAGTACTGCGGCATCTTCGTACCCGGAAAGATCGCCTGTGGATTGATAATCCAATCCTGTAACCACTCGTAGCGCAAGCGCTCCGCCGCCATTGCCATGTCCGGCGCCCAGTTGTCAGGCGTGCCGGAGGGGTTGACACCGCCCTGCACGTGGCAGCGGAAACACTGCAATTGCCCCTGCGCCAGGACGCGGCCCGCCTCCACCAACTCCTCCGGGTACTCGTGCGCGACGGTGAACTTCTCGTCGAACGGATACGGTGCGTCGTCGATGGCGGAGAAGTAGGCGGTGAGGGCATTGAGCTCCTCGTCGTTGAATCCGAACGTCGGCATGCGCGCGTTCAGCCACGGTCGAATCGGGCTCGGTGCGCTGAGGAACCGGTACAACCAGTCGGGCTGCGTCTTCGCGCCCTGGGTGTTGAGGTTGGGCGGGGCATACGCGGCCGCCGTGGCGGGGTTTTCTCCTTCCGCCGTACGAAGTGCGACGATCGGCGCCTGGATGGCACCTCCGCGCCCTTCGACGATGTGACAGGCGCGGCAGTTGTAGTCGTCGACGATCGCCCGTCCGGTCTCTGCCGCGACCTTCCGCGGCGTGTTCGCCGGCTTCTTGCTCTCCGCAATCTCCTCGTCGGTGTACCCGAGGATCGCCACCGCGAGTGCCTCGACTTCCCTCGGCTCGAGCTGGAAGTTCGGCATCCGCGCCTTTTCCTGCGGCAGCTTGATCTTTCCGGTGTCGACGCTCCGCGGCGCCCGCAGCTTCTGGCGCAAGAACTCGTCGCGCTCATGCGGAATGTCGAGGTAGCCGAAGTCGATCTGCGCCACGGCCTTGCTGCCCCAGTCCGAAAGCGACACGCCGATGCGGCCACGATCCCGGAAGCCCTCGATCAGATGGCAGCCGTAGCAGCCGTAGCGACCGATGAGCTGGTTGCCGAGGTACTGGCGCTTGTCTTCCTCGCCCATTGCCGCGAGCTCGGCTTCGGCGTCGGCGGTCGTACGCGTGTTCAGCAGATACTCGCGCACCACCTCGTCGCGCAGCGACGGATCGACTGCCGGAATCGTCGGGTCGTCCCAGCCTTCCTTGGTCAAACTCATCAGGTAGGCGGTGACGTCGGCGGCCTCGCGATCCGTCAGCCGCAGGCTCGGCATCACCGTCTCGTCCCAGTAGTGACGCGGGTTCTTCACCCAGGTGTAGAGCCAATCGGCGTTGACCTTGCTGCCCACGCCCCACAAGTTGGGCCCCTGTTGGCGATAGCCGGTGAACCGGGGCTCTTCCTCGGCGGACGGGTATCCCTCCGCGCCGGGCTCGTCGACGATGTGACAGCCGAGGCAACCGACCTGGCCGACGACCTGCTCTCCACGAGCCACGTCACCGCTCGGGGCCGACTCCAGCTCGATGTCGGTGGAGGAGCCGAAGATGTAGGCGACCATCGCGTCGGCTTCGACCTGGTTCCGTTCCGTCCAGTACTCGTCGGAGTTGTTCGCCAGGCCGAAGAACTTCGGCATCGGCGTGTTCGGGCGGAATCCCTTCGGATCCATCACCCACTGGTAGGCCCATTCGGCCGTCGTCTTGATGCCGACGTGCTCCAGGCTGGGTCCGGGTCGACGCGCGTCGTCGAAGCGATCGAGCTGATGGCAGCCGTAGCAGCCGAGGTTCTCCACCAGGCCGATGCCGTACTCCAAGGTCGGTGCATCGGGCATCCAGGTGTCGCCGATGTGGCACTTCAGACACGACGCTTCGGTCTCGGCCACCGGGCGCATCGGCCACTCCCACAGCTCGATGTGGGCCCAGTCGTACTCCTCTTCCCAGCGATGCTCTTCGCTTTCGTTCGCCGGCGTGTGTACCGCGGAGTAGAACGACGTCGCCCGGCCCTTGCCCTGGTGGCACACCGTGCAGCCGTACTCGCCCGCCGGGTGCACGGAGGTATCGGCGACGTAGAGATCGAGCCGCGGATGGCTGGCGAACGGCTGCGACTGGCCTGCGTAGGCATCATTGGCGGCGCCCAGATGACAGCTCTGGCACCGATCGACGCGCGGCGCCTCAGCGAAGTTGAGGTCCAGCGTCAGGTCGTTGAGGACAGCCTGGCGGATGCGCAGCGACGGGTTGAGGGCGTCGAGCACCGGTGCGTTGCGGACCGCCCAGGCGAGGCCGAATCGCAGCGAGTCGAGACGGGCGGTCAGCCGATCGATCTCCCGGTTGAGCGAGGCAATGCCGGTCTCCGCCTCGATGAGGTCGGCGCGCAGGCCGTCGAGCTCGCCGCGGACCCGCTCCGAATCGATGGTCAGGCTCTCGACCCGCGCATCGGTCTCCTGCACGCGTTCCTCGGCCTCCTGCATGGCGGCAAGCTCGCCGCTGGCGTCGCCGCCGTGTTGCAGGGCTTCTTCGTATTCCCACCGACGGGTGTCGAAGATCGAGCGGGCGAAGCGGAACTCCTGCGTCGCCAGATCCAGCTCGGTCGTCAGGGCTTCCAGCTCGTCCTCGAGGCCGGAGATCTGGTCCTGCTGGCCGGCCAATGCCTGCTCGGCGGCGTCGCGCTGCTGTTGCAACTGGGTGAGCTGCTGCTGGTCGAGCTCCGCCTCGGTGTCCTCGAGCTGCCGTTGGGTGACCTCCTGCTCGATTACCTGGAACTGCCGCTGCCAGCGTTTCCACTCGCGGGCGTAATCGTCCCAGACCATCCACACCACGGACAGCAGTGTGCCCAGGGCCACCACTGCGAAAAGGACGTTCAACTTGTCGATATCGCGCGCGTACACGCCCTTGCGCTTAGCCATCGGCCGCCTCGTGACGTACTTTCGGATCTCGCATCGGGCTCATTTCAGATGTTGAAGAAGAACTCGGGGATAGCGACGAAGTACTTCAGGTTCAGGGTCCAGCGCAGGTACATCTTGATCGGTACCAGCAGCATCCACAGCATCAGGTGCGAGCCGACCGCGTACGGGATCAGTCCCATCTGCGCGTAGTACTTCTTCCAATAGGTCTTCGCCAGCCATACGGGAAGGGCGACGAAGTAGCCCAGCATGAGCACCAGGCCGAAGAACTCGCGGATGAACCAGTTGTCCGGCAACCCGACGTTGAGGCCACGTGCCCAGATGAACTCCGACAGGTTGACGTTCGTCAGCGGCACCACTTTGTGCACGTCCCAGTACTCGTAAGGGCCGTAGAAGTTCCAGTTGGGACCGCGCAGGAACGTGCCCTGAAAGACGAGCAGCACCCAGAGGATCAAGAAGCCGAACAGGAAGATGAAGATCTCCGGCTTGCGCTCGGCAAAGGTGTAGTAGCCGTTGCCCTTGGGATTGGGATCGATGTACGGGATGGCGATCAACCCGATGATGATGAACGTCGGGATGACCACGCCGGCCAGCCAGGGATCGAAGTAGACCAGGATCTCCTGCAGGCCGAGGAAATACCACGGCGCCTTGGAGGGGTTCGGGGTGAGCTGCGGGTTGGCGGGCTCCTCGAGCGGCGCGGGAATGAGAATCGACCAAACCACCAGCAGGATGGAGACGAGCAGCAGGCACAGCATCTCCGTGTAGACCAGGTCCGGCCAGACGAAGACCTTCTCCTCTTCCTCGGGCTCGGCCTCCCACACCGGGCGCCCCTCGGCGACGCGCTCGTCGTTCTCCACGCCCTTCTTCAGCGACAGCCAGGTGAAGAAGATCACCGCCCACAGCATGATCGCGATGGGGATGTTGTCGGGTCGCTTGAACTGGATCCAGAAGTTCTCCTCCAGCGCCGAGAAGGCGAAGAAGACAAGGGGCGAGCCGAGTACGAGCGCGGCGACAAGCTTGTTCTGCGTCGCGACCTTGCGGTACTTGAGCAGCGCCCACAGGTTGACGATGGAGATCGCCAGCAGGATCTCCGGCCGGAAGAGGAAATTGAAAATGCCCTGGATCGCTTCCACCGTTACCCCCTAGAGCGCCAACGGTCCGCCCTTGCCGGGGCCGGAGATACCGCCGTCGCGCCGCACGCGCCAGAAATGCACCGCGAGCAGCATGACGAAGATGAACGGGATGCCGATGCAATGCAGCACGTAGAAGCGCAGCAGCGCTCCCTCGCCGACGAATCGGCCCGCCAGGAGGACGAAGCGGACGTCCGAGCCGGCTGTGATCAGCGGCACGTCGCCGATGGCCATGAGCTGCGCACCCGGACCCTCGACACCGAGGCCCGGTGTCGCGCGGGCCATGTTCGACCCCACCGTCACCGCCCACATGGCGAGCTGGTCCCAGGGCAGCAGGTAGCCGGTGAACGAGAACAGCAGCGTCAGCACCAGCAGAACCACGCCAACCACCCAGTTGAACTCCCGTGGTGGCTTGTACGAGCCGGTCAGAAAGACGCGCAGCATGTGCAGCCAAACGGTGATGATCATCAGGTGCGCCGCCCAGCGGTGCATCTCGCGCATCAGGCCGAGGGTGGCCGACTCGACCAGGTCGAGCATGTCCGGATAGGCATGCTGGGCCGTCGGCCGGTAGTAGAACATCAGCAGGATTCCGGTGACCGTCAGCACCAGGAAAAGGAAGAACGACAGCCCCCCCATGCACCAGGTGTAGGAGATGCGCAGGCCCTGCTTCCGCATGCGCACGGGGTGCAGGTGAAGGAATACGTTGGTGAGCACCACCAGCGCCCGGTTCTTCGGATCCTTCGGCATCTTGTGGCGGAAGACCGACTTCCACACCGGAGTGCGCGTGGCGTCCGAGAACCAGCCTTTCAAGCGACTCATGGGCGAAATCTCCGTCTAACCGTCACGAAAAGTTGAGGAACGAGTTGGGGTCGTCCCAGCCGCCCTGCTCGTAGAGGAACTGCTGGGATTTGTCGACCAGTATCTGACCATCGTCGGCGAGCGAGATGGCGGCGCGCTCGAGCGGCCGCGGCGCCGGACCCTCGAAGTTGATGCCGTTCATGTAGAAGCCGCTGCCGTGGCAGGGGCATTTGAACTTGCTCTCGTTGGAAAGCCAGTTCGGTGTGCAGCCGAGGTGCGTGCACACGGTGATGAGGGCAAAGAAGCCTTGCTCGTTGCGGACCACCCAGACGCCGAACCTGTCCTTGAACTGCGTCGAGACGGCGCCGATCTGGTAATCGTCGGGGAAGCCGACCTTGAACTGCTGCGGTGGCTCGTACAGCACGTTGGGGTACAGGTACCGCAGCGTGCCGCCGAGGACGCCGCCGATCGCCGCAGCGATCGCCCCCCAGGCGATGCCCAGAAGAGGCAGCTTCTTGAGGAATTCCCGCCGTTCCGGTTTGTCCGGAGCGGGGGTGGTGTCGATGGTGGCTTCACCGGTGTTATCAGCCATCTTGTCGTCTCTGTCGTTGGGCTAGCACGGCCGGGCGCTCACGGGGTGGACGGCCGGTAGAGAGAATCCAGGGCGGCGCGGGCTGTCTCGCGCACGCGCGGGTCGGGATCGTTGTCTCGCAGCTGCATGAGATCGTCCTGGACATCCTGCGCATTGAGCATGGTGACCGCCTGGATCGCCGCCACCAGGGCGTCTTGCTGTTGCTGCGGGTTGAGCTCCCCGCCCTCGGCGACGTAGTTGCGATCCATCATGCGGCGCAGCTCTCCCATGCCGGCGTCGCTTCCGAGGCGCGCCAGGGCCACCGCGGCGTTCCAACGGACCTGCCCGATCGGGTCATTGAGCGCGATCTCGAGCGACTCCGTGACGGTGGGATTGCCGAGCGTGCCGAGCACATACGCGGCGTAGCCGCGCACTCCAGCGTCCTCATCCTGTAGCGCCTCGGCAACGTCGACGGCGCTGCCGCTGGCGGCGGGCTCACCGATGTTGCCGATCGCCCACAGCGTCTTGAGACGCACGTCGGCGTCTGCATCGGCGAGATAGGGGAGCAGGACCGGGATCGACGATTCGTGGCCGACGCGTCCGAGCGCCAACAGCAGGAAAGTCCGTACTTGCGGGTCTGCGGCATTCGGGTGGTCGAGCGTGTCGGCGATGCGCCGGGCGATGGCGGGATCGCCCTGCAGGCTCTCGTCCAGCACCAGCTTGTTCGCCAACCCGAAGGCCCCTTGCCACGGCTCGTTGATGCCGCCGCCGGTGACCTCGGCGAGGTATTCGTCCACGGTCTTGTCTTCGTGAGCGATGAGACCGAACAGCAAGAACACGCCCACGGCGCCGATGACGAGCAACATCGGGAAGATGAAAAAGCCGAGCGCAACCCGTACCGAGCTGGCGGAATCGTCAGCTTGATCCGGACGCTCGATGTCATCCAGCGCACTATTCTCGGTCATATTCGTGTCGGAGTGCCCGCCTGCCCAGAAGGCAACGCTACTGGACCGTTTTCCTGCTGTCAAACCGCGCAAAATGCCTGAAAAATCAGGCTTTTCGGTCGGCATACCTGCCGTGGTTTTCGCCCCCACGCCTCAAGGATGATGGTCCTCGGATCCGCCTCCAGTATCAAGCGGCTCGAGGCCGATCTCCTGCCGTGCCTCGCGGCGAAAACGCTCTGCCAGCAACGGATCGTGAGCCCGGTGGGCGGGGTTGTGGGCGAAGCCGCGGTGGATAGCGTCGCAAGCGTAGCAGACGGTGATCTCGGGAACGAAGTAGTACAGGCCGTAGTCGATCGCCATGCATGCCACCAGGCTCAGTCCGTAGGTCCACGGCGAGAGCACCGCGCCGACGCCGACAATGGCGAGCCCCAGCTTGCGATTGAAGTCCTTCTGCGTGTAGAGCTTGTCGGAACCACAGGCGAGGCAGAGCTCGAGCGGGTCGCGCCACCGGCCGTCGTCCGTCAGGCCTGCGGCCGTCATTTCTCCTGGCGCTCCGCAGTTGGCGCACACCATGCCTCGATCGGTGTTCGTCGCCTCGAAATCGTGCTGGTTCGGCCGCTCGCAAGCGTCGCAGCGCCAGTCGAGGCTATAGCTCATCGGCGATGCTTCCGGTCGCGCAGGTCGATAGCTCCCGACATGCGTCAGTAGGGCTGGCCGGTGGCCAGCGACAGGTAGATGGAGATCGTCTCGCCGAAAAGCACGAACACGACCGCCGCGTACAGGATGCCGGTGGCCGACTGGATGGAGCGAATCTCCACCGTCTTCCAGGTCATCCATGCGAGGGCGATCGGAGCCAGGACG
This sequence comes from uncultured bacterium, assembly GCA_965365185.1. Classification (GTDB taxonomy): domain Bacteria; phylum Acidobacteriota; class UBA890; order UBA890; family UBA890; genus CBDCGW01. The sequence goes on from CBDUAS010000049.1 coordinate 9,422, forward strand.
CCGAGGAACCCGCGCATGGCCACGAACAGTGCGTTGCCGAGCGTGAATGCCCGCACCAGGCCACCGTCCATCGTCGTCCACTCCGCCCAATGGTAAGTGACGACGGCGCCGAGCGAGGCGAGAAGGGTCACCTGCGTGACAGCGAACAGCACGAGCACACGGCGCAGCGGCTCGGTCGGCATGCGCGGCTCGATCAAGTACCAGTGCGCCAGCAGCATGGCGAACAGCACCCCACCGACCGCGGGCACGGCGCCGAACAATCCGATGCGGTAAAGCGCCCTTCCGAAGGAGGAGATCTCGGCAGCGCCGGCCAGTACTGCCGGATCGGACAACACGGCGACCAGACCCGCGAGCGCGGCGATGTCGAGCCAAACAAAGCGGTTGCCCTCGGGCCGCTGCGAGCCGACGAGGAACACCACAGTCGCGGCGGCGGCGACCGCGTAGGCGGCCGCGGATACGAGCGAAAGCGGTGGCATCGTGCCGCTTGCCGGTCCGTAGCGCAGGCCGAAGCCGAGCGCCAGGCATCCGGTGCCCACCAGCAGGCTCAGTCGGTAGAAACCGGGGCCCGCGGGGGAGCGGGCTACCGCGGCCGAGATCAACATCCCGACGGCCGTGTGCACCAAGAGCATGGAGACGGCAGCGGTGAGCATGCGGGGGATTCTAGCAGGCCCTGGCCAGCCGGCAGCCCGGACCGCTGCCGGCTGGCACGCTAGACTCGGCGGGTGCCCGACTCCGTCGCCATCGTCATACCGGCGCTGAACGAAGAGCGCGCGATCGCGCGCGTCATCGCGGAGATTCCGCACGACTTCTCCGCCCGCGTCGTCGTCGTCGACAACGGCAGCACCGATGGAACCGCGAGCGCCGCCAGCGAGGCGGGGGCCGAGGTCGTATTCGCGCCGCGCCGAGGCTACGGCCGCGCCTGCCTGGCGGGCTTCGAGCACCTGGCGACCGATCCGCCGGACATCGTCGTGGTGCTGGACGCCGATCACAGCGACTATCCCGAGGATCTCCGTCGCCTCCTCGAGCCTCTCGCTTCCGGAGCGGCCGACATGGTCTGCGGCAACCGCGTACCCCTCGCCGAGGAAGGCGCGCTGCCGCCGCAGGTACGTTACGGCAACGCCCTGGCAACGTTGTTGATCCGTAAGCTGCACGGCTTTCACTACGCCGATATGGGGCCCTTCCGGGCGCTGCGGTGGCCGGCCTTGCAGCGCCTCGAAATGTGCGATCCTACGTACGGCTGGAACGCGGAAATGCAGGTCAAGGCAGTGCAACGTGGGCTGCGGGTCGTCGAGGTTCCGGTTCGCTATCGTCGCCGAGTGGGGCGCTCCAAGATCAGCGGCACGGTGACCGGCACGGTGCGTGCGGGCAGCCTCATCGTGGCAACGATCATCGCCCTGAGGTTCTTTCCCGGGTGGCAGCGGCGGCGCGGCGATCCGGCGCGCGGCAGCGACAATCGAGCGCGTGGCGGCGTCTCTCTCGACGGCGGCACGGAGTGACGGAATCGAGCGCTTGACCGCGTCTGGCCCGACGGCGGACGCGGCACCAACGAGCAACGAGGCTGACAGAGAGCGAGGCTGACAGAGATGGATCGATTGAGCTTGTACCGGAGCCTGGCCCGACCCTCCGGCAGCCGTATCCTGTTCTATGTCGTCGATGGTCTGGGCGGGCTACGGCGGCACCCCGACGGGCCCACCGAGTTGGAGGCGGCGAGAACGCCGACGATGGATCGATTGGCTAACGAGGGCTCCACCGGCCTGGTGACGCCGGTGGCGCCGGGCGTGGCGCCGGGGTCGGGTCCGGGACCCCTGGCGCTGTTCGGCTTCGACCCGCTGGAAACCACCGTCGGACGCGGCGTGCTCGCGGCCCTCGGCATCGGCTTCGAGCTACGCCCGGGTGACGTCGCCGCGCGCATCAACTTCTGCAGCCTCGACGGAGCGGGCAACGTCAGCGACCGTCGGGCGGGCCGCATCGGCTCCGAAATCGGCGCGCCGCTGGCGGAACGCCTCGACGGCATCGACGTCGGTTCCGCGGTCGCTTGCATGGTCCGGCACGTGA
>CBDUAS010000050.1:0-11402 GCA_965365185.1 uncultured bacterium
CCGCTGTCCGCGGAGGTGACGGCGGAGCTCATGCGGCGGCACGATCGGCAAGGGCCTCGTTATACGAGCTACCCGACCGCCGTCGAGTTTGCCGAGGGCATCGACGCCGACGCCTACGATGAGCTCCTGGCGGCGGCCGACGGGCGCCTTGACGAGCCGTTGTCTCTCTACGTCCACCTTCCGTTCTGCGAGGAGCGGTGCCTGTTCTGCGCCTGCCACGTCATCATCACGCCGCACTACGAAAAGACGCTTCCGTACCTGGAGCTGCTGCGGCGGGAGATTGATCTGGTGGCGGAGCGTTTGCCGCGCCGCCGGCAGTTCTCGCAGCTCCACCTCGGTGGCGGCACGCCGACATACCACAGTCCCGCAGATCTCGCGGGCTTGCTCGATCACCTGCTCGGTCACTTCGTCCCGCGCCAGGGCGCCGAGCTGGCTGTCGAGGTCGACCCCCGGGTCACGCGCCGCGAGCATATCGACATGCTCGCCGATCGGGGCTTCAACCGCGTGTCCATGGGCGTGCAGGACTTCACGGCCGACGTGCAGCAGGTCGTCAACCGGATCCAGTCGGTGGAGCAGACGCGGAAGCTCATCGAGCACGCCCGTGAGCGCGGCTTCGAAGGAACCAACGTCGATCTCATCTACGGGTTGCCGCATCAGAGTCTCGCCTCCTTCGGCGACACCGTCGACACGGTGATCGACATGGGTGTCGACCGGCTAGCGATCTACTCCTTCGCGTTCGTGCCCTGGATCCGAGGCCATCAGACGCGCATCTCCGAGGAGGATCTGCCGGACCGTGACGTGAAGCTCGAGCTGTTCGCCATGGCGCGACAACGCCTTCTCGAGGCCGGCTACGAGCCCATCGGCATGGACCACTTCGCCAAGCCGTCCGACGAGCTGTTCCGCGCTCGTCGGGAGCATCGCCTGCGACGCAACTTCCAGGGCTACAGCGTCATCCCGGCATCCGACGTGATCGGCCTGGGGATCTCCGCCATCGGCGACGTGCAGGGGGCGTACGTGCAGAACGAGAAGAAGCTCACGACCTACGAGGAGGCGATTGCCGCAGGCAGGCTGCCGGTACACCGCGGCATTACCCGCACGCCCGACGACGAGGTGCGTCGCGACGTCATCCATGAGCTCATGTGCAATTTCCGCGTCGACTTCGCCGCCGTCGAGAAAGCCCACGGAATCGACTTCGCCGCGTACTTCGCCGTGGACCTGGCGGAACTGGCTGCCTACGAGGCCGACGGGATGGTTCGCCTCGGCGACGATTTCATCGAGGCGACCGCGGTCGGGGAGCTTTTCGTCCGCAACCTGGCCATGTGCTTCGATCGATACTGGCGCGAAAAGCAGCACCAAGACAAACAGGTGTTCAGCCGCACGGTCTAGTGTTCTGACACAGGGTACGGCGTCGTGCGCGCCTTGCAGAGGGGCAGGGGGCTCAGCCGATCAAATGATGCGTCTGGTGATTGTCGGCGGCGGGATCTCCGGGTTGAGCGCAGCGCACGAGGCGACGCACCGGTCCGCCGACGTGCCGGGTGGTTGCGAGGTGCTGGTTCTCGAGGCTGGATCCGAAGTCGGCGGCAAGGCGCGGAGCGTGCGCGAGTCCGGCTGGCTCGTGGAGGAGGGCCCGACCGGGTACCTCGATAACGAGCCGGAGCTCGACGATCTGCTGAATCGCACCGGCCTGGCGGCGCACAAGGTGCAGGCCGACGCCGCGGCCGCGCGACGGTACCTGTTCCACGGACGCCTTCGCGAGCTGAGAGCCAATCCGCTGTCCTTCGCGCGCTCGGGCATCCTCGGTGTCGGTGGTCTGGCACGGATCGCGGCGGAGCCTTTCATCCGCGCCGCCTCCGACGAGCTGGCTCGCGGCGAGAGCATCTGGGCCTTTGCCGCCCGCCGCCTGGGGCCCGAGGCGGCCGACAAGCTCATCGCGCCGATGGTTCTCGGGGTGTTTGCCGGAGATGCCCGTGAGCTGTCGCTGACCGCGTGCTTTCCCAAGCTGGCAGCCCTCGAGCGGGAGCATGGTTCCTTGATTCGGGGCATGCTGGCGACGCGGAAGTCCCGGCCCAAGGACCAGCGTTTCGCCACCGGCCCGACGGGCAAGCTGGTGTCCGCCGCAGCCGGGCTGCAATCGTTGCCCCGGATGCTCGCGGACGGTGGACCTTTCAAGGTCCGCTGCAATGCCAGGGTACGGGAGATCCGCCGGCTCGCTGCCGATATCGGGCCTGACAGCGGCCGGCCGCGCTATCGTGTGACCGTCGACGGAGACGGCGAAGGGATTCCCGCCGACGCGGTGATTCTCGCCGGCGAATCGTTTGCCAACGCCGAGCTCGTCGCCGCGGTCAATCCGGAGGTCGCCGAAGCCCTGCGGGAAATCCCGACGCCGCCGGTGATCGTTGTTGCCATGGGCTTCGGCCCCGAAGTGGCTGAGCGGTTTCCGACCGGCTTCGGTGTGCTCGTCCCGCGCGATCAGGGATATCGGGTCCTCGGCTGCATCTGGGATTCGCAGCTCTTCCCGGGGCGCTGCCCGGAGGGGCACCTGCTGGTGCGGGCCATGCTGGGAGGTAGCGTCGATCCCGGCGTAGCTGCGCTCGGTGAGACGGAACTGGTCGATCTCACGTTTGCGGAGCTGTCCCGTCTTTTCGGTCTGCGTCGACGGCCGGTCTATACCCGCGTGGCCGTCTGGGACCGGGCCATTCCGCAGTACGACCTGGATCACCCCCGCCGTATCGAGCGCGTCCGGGCGGCGCTGTCGCGCTCGCCGGGGATCTTCCTGGCCGGCAACGGATTGGACGGCGTTGCCTTCGGCAAATCTGCGGCGACCGGGATCCGGCGGGCGCGGGAAGCGTGCGAATGGCTGGTCACCCGGTGACTTGGCTTCCCGGGCTCGGCTCGGTAGGATCCGAGATGAACACCTCTTGCGGAGCGAGATCTCGTCGACTGCTCCGCCCTGGAGACACCTGGTGAAACCTCCCGACTCCCATTCGAGCTTCGTTTCGCGGCTGCGCCGATTCTCGCCCTATCGGTTGATGTTGGCGGTTCTCGGTGTGCTGTCCGTCGGTGTGGCCGCCGTCGGGGTGTTCGTGCCCGGGCTGCCGACAACGGTGTTTCTCATCCTCGCCACGTATCTGTTCGCCCGGAGCTGTCCCTGGCTCGAGGAGCGCCTCATCCGCAACCGCCTCTTTGCTCCGTTCGTCGGCTACCTGGACGGGTCCGCCCGAATGCCGATGAAGGCGAAGTTGTGGACCATGTGCGTCATGTGGGCCTTCGTGGCGCTGAGCGTCGTTCTTCTCGGGCGTGGTCTGGAGGCGCACAACTGGGTGATCTTCATGCCGCCGGCAGCCGCCGTCGTCGGCTCGCTGTTCATCGTCCGCATGGGTGCGTCTTCGGACTTACAGTCGCCGGAGGCATGAGGGCGCCATCGCGGCACGCGATCGCATAGGCTCGCCATCATGACGTCCCAGGCCCAGCCCGTGATTCCGTTTCTGGACCCTGCGAAGTTCCGCGATCCTCGCGTGACCGCCAAGGGCGAGCGCCGCGCGTCGGTGTCGCTGCAGCGTCTCGAGACGCTGTGGTTCAACACCGGAACCTTGTGCAACATCGAGTGCAGCCATTGCTACATCGAGTCGAGCCCGAACAACGACCGGCTGGAGTATCTGACGCTCGCGGAGGTGCAGCGCTTCCTCGACGAGATCAAAACCCTGGGCCTGCGGACCGGGGAGATCGGTTTCACCGGAGGCGAGCCGTTCATGAACCCGGACTTTCCGGCGATGATGGGCGAGGCGCTTTCGCGTGGTTACGAAGTGCTGGTGCTGACCAACGCCATGCAGCCGATGATGCGTTCCGCGGTGCAGCGCGAGCTGCTGGCGCTGAGGTCGGCGTACGGCGATCGACTCACATTGCGTGTCTCGATCGATCATCACACGGAGAGCCTGCATGACACGGAGCGAGGTCCGGGCTCCTTCGTGAAGGCGATCGAAGGCGCTCGCTGGCTGGCCGACAACGGCCTCAGGCTGGCCGTCGCCGGGCGCACCCGCTGGGGCGAGGATGAGCGCATGGAGCGCGCCGGCTACCAGCGGTTGTTCGAGGCGAGCGGATTGCCCGTCGATGCGGCCGATCCGCAGTCGCTGGTGCTGTTTCCCGAAATGGACGAGCGTGTCGACGTTCCCGAAATCACGGTTGACTGCTGGGACATCCTCGGCGTCGACCCCGCCTCCATGATGTGTGCCACCTCGCGCATGGTCGTCAAGCGCAAAGGCGCCCCGGCACCGGTCGTGCTCGCGTGTACGCTCCTGCCCTACGATCCACAGTTCGAGATGGCCGGCAGCCTCGACGAAGCGCTCGGTGCGGTCAGCTTGAACCATCCTCACTGTGCCAAGTTCTGCGTTCTCGGAGGCGGCTCCTGCTCGGTTTCCGGCTGATCCCGGCCCGAAGTCGAGGCGCTGGGGCCCGATAGCAGACATCGAGCCGTCTATGCGGCCCGCGGTGAACGTGTGATGGGTCTGGCGCGGGGATGTTGGTTCCTCGAGCCCGTTGCGGTCAGCCGGACAACACCGTCTCGATCTCGCTCAGCCAGACCTCGGCCGGTCCGCCCGCAAGCGCCGCGAGGACACGGGCCTCCTCGAGGTATCGTGCGGCGGCAAAGCGCTCGAATTGCGGCGGAACGGGCAGCCCGCGAGCTGCCGAGTTGATCGGTGTTTCCGCGGCCGTCCCGTCTCGCGCTGGAAAGGCGCTGACGCCGAGATGCGCGCAAAGTCGTCCGAGAAAGGCCGTCGGCTCACGGCGAATCGAGTCGTGGAACTCGACGAGGAGGCGATCGGCGGGAAAGTGCTCGAGCCAGCGCCGCAGGTTGGCGCCGAGGTCGGCACGCGATCGATTGCCGGGAACCGGGCAGAGAGCAATGAGATCTTCCTCGGAGAGGCTGCCCGGCTCCTTTCCGGCCCTCCGTGCTCGAAGACATGTGCTCGACCAGGCCCAGTGCACCGGGTGCCGGAGTATCAGGAAGGCCCGCACGTCGGGTAACTGGCGGGCGAACCGCTCGATCCCGCTTGCCGAGAGCATGAAATAGGCTGGCGTGATCTCGCCGCAGCACAGTCCCGCGGATCGCCCCTCCCGAAACAGGTCCTCGTACCACTCCGGCGTCGTTTTCCGAAGCAAGTAGCGGAAGGTCCAACGATATCCGGGCGTGTGGAACGCGCGGTGCGGGAGCAATTGACGCGCGAGTCTTTGTCCCCAGGGGATGCTACCGAGGGCGAGGCGAAGCGACAGCGATCGCCAGCTTTGCGCCAGGCGGAACGCCCTGCTCTGCGTGCGGAAGCCGGAATCCGTCTCGTCATCGACGCTGTCGAAGAAGTGGATCTCCTTCCACGGGATCCATACCTCCGGATGGTGCCGTAGCATGCGGTAGATCCAGGTCGTACCGCAGCGAGGTGCCCCCAGGCCAACGAAATCGGGCGCGCGAAGCGTCGGCGCTCCGGCACCGCCATTGCGTCGCGCGGGCATCGGGAGCCCCTACTGCCTGACGACCTCGTCCAGGAAGACCCGATTGGAAACCGCGACAATGTGCCCCTCCTGGTCGAGGACCGTCTGCGTCGGCGTGATCGCCCGCAGCACGCCGCGCTCGCCACTGATCTCCACCGTTTCGCCGACCTGGAGGATCTTCCGAGCATAGAAGCCGGCGACCATATTGCGCGTGATCTCACGCGTACCCAGCCCGAACGACAGTCCGAAAGCCAAACCCACACCGGCGAGCCCGGTGGTGGTGACAAGTCGGATGATCTCGGTGTCGAGCTGTAGCTGCCCGATCGCCATGATGCCGATGACGAACAGCACCAGGGCGGAGACCAGCGTGCCGAGAGGCTTTGCGAAGTCGATGCCGGAGTTTTCCGCCGCCTCGGCCACCGCGCGGCCGGCGAACTGGGCCGCCGCGCTCCCCAGCAGCATGATCAGGACCGCGGCGATGAGGTTGGGCATGTAGGCGAGAAAGCTGCCGATGGCGGCCGAGATCGCCACCAAGCCGAGAGCATCGGCGGCAGTTCGAGCGAACAGGAACAGCAGCAGGAAATACGCCACGCGCGGCAAGAACTGGTTGAGCGATTGCCGCAGCCCGAGCTTGTGGAGCGCCTGGTCGATTCCGGCGCGCTCGATGACGGAGTCGATCCGCACCCGCACGAGTATTGTCCGCAGGATTCGCTCGACCAGCTTGGCCACGATCAACGCGACGACAATGAGTACGATCCCCATCAGAACCGTCGGCGTCCAGCCGACGACCGTCTCCAGGAGGTCCTGAAACGTTGCTTGCAGGCTCTGCTGCAGGGTCTCGAGCATGAAGCTAGCTCTCCTTGGTATCCGTGGGCTTGATGAGTTCGAAAAGGGCTTTCAGGTACTCCAGGAGCACCAACAGTGGGCCGTTCCACGACAGATCCGCGGCCTGCGAGACGAAGATTCGGCGCTGAATCGAACGGCGCACTCCGCCCAGGAAACCGCTGCTCGGGGACTGGGCGAGATCGGCGAGGACCTCGACCGGAGGACCGGTATCGATCTCCCCGTCATGAGCGTCCGCCGGGTTGCCGCCGTGCTCACTCATGCGGTGTATTCGCCTGCGCCGAGCCCGCGGCGTGGGCTTCGTGGGCTCCAGAGTCCGGGACGTAGCGCCGGCGGAATTCCTCGCGGCCGCGCTTGATGCGCATCTTCGTTGCCGACAACCCGATTTCGAGGGCGTCGGCGATTTCCTGGTAACTCATCGCGTCCGCATCCCGCATTATGAGCGGCACGCGCAGTGTGTCGGGTAGCTCGTCGAGAACGCGCTCGATCTCGCGCCGCTGGTCCTGCGAGCTGACCCGGGCCTCCGCCGTCGGCTCCACGCGCAGCCGTGGGTCCACTCCGGCGACGTCTTCTTCCACGTCGACGAACGTGGCGCGCCGTGACTTCTTCAGGAAGTTGATGCAATGGTTTGCCTTGATCCGGTAAAGCCATGTCTTGAAGGAAGACCGGCCCTCGAACCGAGCGAGGCCGAAGAAGGTCTTCACGAACACCTCCTGGGCGAGGTCCTCGGCGTCGGCGGGTCGGCCGCCGAGGTGGCGACAGTTGGCCACAACGCGTGCCTCATAGCGCTCGACCAGCCGTTCGAAGGAACGCAGGTCGCCCTCCGGGCTGCGCCGTGCGTGCTCGACAAGCTCTTCGTCCGTCAGTGCCAATTCGTCATTCGCCATCTGTTATCGCCTGCAAGGACAACCATTCGGTGCCGCCGGTCACATCGCTACTTGTATAGGTCACGACCCTCTTTCGGCAAGGTGCGAGCGCTCGATGTGACTTCTCGGCCCAGGGTCTGTCTATCGACAGCGGAAGCCGAGCTCAAACGCAATCCGGGCTCGACGTGAGAGAGGTGGAAGAAGCCCGCATTGCCGCAGCTGGGAGGCGCATCGATGACGGAGACTCGCGGGCCGAACGACCGGCGGGCGTTCGGGCGACACAAGGCGCCGCCGGGGGCGCCGGTTCGGGCCAGCGTTGCTCGCATCGGAGGGCCGGAGAGCACGGGCGCTGTGCTTGACCTCAGCGCCGGAGGAATGATGATCCGAACGCAGCCACATCTGCGCAAGGGGGACTGCGTTTGGGTGCGCCTACCCGGGCAGGCGGCACGCCGGACGGTCCTCGGCGAGGTGCGCCGGGCGCAGTCGGTCGGACGAGAGTGGCTCGTCGCCATCGCCTTCGATGCTCCGCTCTCCGGCCCTTCAGCAGTGCTGTCCGAGGTTCGTAGAGTCCCGGGAAAGGCGTCGAGAAGAACGCCCCGAGGTTGAAGGAGCTCGACAACTCGCGGTAAGGGGAAACTTGCTGCTCACTGAATCCGCTGTGCAGCCGGAGCGCGCCGAGATCCAAGACCTGCCGCGCGCACGCGCTCGAGAAAGGAAACGAAGATGAGCTACACGATCGAATCGATCGAAGGAATCGGACCCGCGTATGCGCGTAAGCTGCGCTCCGCCGGGATCACCAACACCAAGCATCTGCTCGAGAAGTGCTGCGATCGCAAGGGGCGCCGCCACGCGAGCGAGGCCTCCGGCGTGTCGGAGGGAAAGATTCTCAAGTGGGCCAACCTCGCCGACCTCATGCGCATTCGCGGCGTCGGTACGCAGTACTCGGAGCTCCTCGAGGCGGCGGGCGTCGACACGGTGAAGGAGTTGCGTCGGCGCAAAGCGGAGAACCTGCACGCCGCTCTCGCCGCCGCCAACGACACCAAGAAGCTGACGCGAAAGCTGCCGCCGCTGGCAACGTTGCAGGGATGGATCGAATCGGCGAAGTCCATGACCCCGGTGATCCGGCACTGATCGGGAGACGACGGGAGGCGCGCCTCGCGCCGGGGTTCGGATACCATCCTCGGCATCATGAAGGCGCGGCTCGCAGTCGCCCGGCACTCTCTGACCCTGCTTCTCACGGCGTGTTCGGTAGCGGCCTGCGGCGAGCCCCCGGGTCGCCGGGCCCCGTCCGAATATCCTGATACTGATGGCCGACGACTGGAACTGGCCACAGTCGCAGGGCACGGTGGATGTGAATCTGCGCACGCCCACGTTTGATCGCATCGCCGCCGAGGGTGTCCGTTTCAGCAACGCGTTCGTCAACTCGCCATCGTGCACGCCGTCACGCGCGGCGATGCTTACCGGGATGCATCCCTGGATGCTGCAGACCGGTGTTCTCCTGTGGGGAGCCTTGCCGGCCGAGTTCCCCGTCTACACGGACAGGCTGCAGGAAGCCGGCTACCTCGTCGGTTACTCCGGCAAGGGCTGGGGTCCCGGCTACCTGGCGGAAGCGCGGCGAATGGACAATCCGGCCGGCCCGATCGTCGTCGGAGATCCGCCCGGGCGCCCCTGGGACTCGCGCGATCGGGTGGCGACGTTCGCGGATTTCCTTGCCCGACGGAGTCCGGGACAGCCGTTTCACTTCTGGTTCAATACCGGCGAACCGCACCGGCCCTACGCCTGGCAGTCCGGGCTGCGCCGGGGTATGCGGCTGGAGGAGGTGGTCGTTCCGCCCACCCTCCCCGATACCGAAGAGACGCGAACCGACCTGGCTGATTACTTTTACGAGGTCGAGATCTTTGATACCGCCGCGGCCGCCGTCATCGAGCACCTCGAGGCGATCGGCGAGCTCGACAATACACTCGTGGTCATGACCGGCGATAACGGCCTGCCGTTTCCGCGCGCCAAGGCCACGCTCTACGACCTCGGCACGCGCGTGCCGCTGGCGGTGCGCTGGCCTGCGCGCGTCGGGGCAGGGCGAGTCATCGAGGATTTCGTCACCCTTGCCGACCTGGCGCCGACACTGCTGGAGGTCGGCGGCGTGTGGCCGCCGGCGACGATGACCGCCCGCAGCTTTGTCACGGCGCTCGAGTCCGAAGCCTCGGGCCTGTTGGACCCGTCGCGCACGCGCGTGTTCTTCGCCATCGAGCTGCACTGCGGTCGTTACCCGATGCGCGCGATTCGCACGCCCGAATACCTCTACGTGCGCAACTACGAGCCCGAGCGGCCGGTCAACATCTGCGCCGAGTATTGGGAAACGAAGGCCGGGTACTCGCCGACCTGGAGGCGCTCGATCGCGCCTCGCCGATGTTTCAGCGGATCGCCGGAAGCCGTCCGGAGGAGGAGCTTTACGACGTCGTCGCCGATCCTTATCAGTTGCAGGATCTGGCCAGGGACCCCGCCCATGCCGCGATACGCGACGCCCTCGCCGCCGAGCTCGAGGCCGAGCTGCGCCGCACCGGTGACCCACGCATCGAGGGCCGACACGAAGAGGCCTTTTACGTTCCCCACCGGGAGAACGCCCGTCTGCGCGAGCCGCGCTGACGCCGCTCGCGATCGTCCGGCGCGGCGGTTTGCTCGCGATCGTCAGGCGCGGTGGTTTGCTCGCCACCCTGGGCGCAGAGGTTCGCGGATCGCGGTGACGTCCGCCACGAAGACGCTGCGGCCGTGCGTGCCGATTACCAGCTCCGCGTCGCGAGGGTGCACGACCAGGTCATACACCGGCGTGGTCGGCAAGTTGGCACACAGGGCGTGCCAGGAGGTGCCGCGATCCAATGACGCGTATACACCGGTGTCCGTACCCACGTACAGAACGTTCGGGTTCTCGGGATCCTCGGCGATGACGTTGATCGGCTCCGCGGGAAGTCCGCTCGCGATCGACCTCCAGCTCGCCCCGTGGTCGTCGGAGGCGAAGAGGTAGGCATCGAACTCATCGTAGCGGTAGCCGGTGAGCGATATGTAGACCGTCGCGGCGTCGTGGCGCGAGGCCGCCAGGCGGGTCACCCACCGCTCCGGCAACCCGTCGTCGATGCGCGTCCACGTATGACCGTCGTCGTGGGTCACGTGCACGTAGCCGTCGTCGGCGCCGGCGTACAGCAGGCCCGGTCGCAGGGGTGACTCGGCCAGGCTGGTGAGCGTGCCCCAGGGGACGTTTCCCTGCTGCGCCGGACGGCTGGTGAGGTCCGGGCTGATCGCCGCCCAGGTGTCGCCCCGATCCAGCGATTTGAACAGCATGTTGGCGCCGTAGTAGAGGGTCAGCGGGTTGTGCCGCGAGATGAAGAAGGGCGTCATCCAGTTTCGCCGCAGTGGCTCCTCGCCCTCGGCGGCTTCCGGGCGGATGCGCAGCGACTCTCCGGTCGACATTCTCTTGCGGCGCAGATCGCCCATCTGGTGCTCGTAGTAGATCAGATCGGTATCGAGCTCGTCACGGTAGGTGAAGTACGAATCGCCCCCTCCCCAGCGGTCCAGGTAGACGTGCGTCCAGCGATCGCCGAGGTCGTCTTCGATGACCTGGTCGGAGGCGCCGAACAGGGCCGCGTCGTCCTGCGTGCCGCCGTAGATGTTGTAGGGCTCGTCCATGTCCACGGCGACGGCGTAGAACTCGCCGATCGGGAGGTTGTTCAGATGCAGCCAGGAGGCGCCGGCGTCGTAGCTCAGGTGCAGGCCGCCGTCGTTGCCCAGCAGCATGTGGCTGCCGTTGTCGGGGTTGATCCACAGCGCGTGCTGATCGAGGTGCAGGACGCGCGAGCCGTGCGGCAGCAGGTGCACCAGCGTGCCCTCGATTTGCCGGTGGGTGCGGCCGGCGTCTTCCGATACCCAGAAGCGGTTGTTCGGCAGGTAGACGGTGTCGGGATCGTCCGGGGCCACCTGGATGAGGCAGAAGTCATACCCGGCGGCGACCGGCTCCTCGTTCATCTTTCGCCACGTTGCCCCTCTGTCGTCGGAGCGGTATACCTCGCCGCCGATACGCCGCGGGCCGCCGCGACCACCCCGGGCACCGGCCGGCGGCAGAGACGGGTCGGGCGCGTAGTTGTCGAGAAGGGCATAGACGACGTTCGGGCTCGACGGCGCGAATGCCAACACCTACTGGATCGACGCCGAAGGACGCGCCCT
>CBDUAS010000051.1:0-11254 GCA_965365185.1 uncultured bacterium
GCACGAACCCATCGGCCCGAGGAGCCGATGCGGCATCGCGTCCCGCGGCAAGAGGTGCACGACCGGCGACCATCGTGAGTCCGCCGCACATGGCAGCGCAACGCTCGAAGAAGCTCCGCCGCGTGATCCTGCCGAACACGATTCGCCTACCTCCGACCGGTTTCTCTTCGTACCAACAACGGTTGCTTGCCGCGTGACGTCGTGTACGGCTCTCCCCGGCGCACGCGCAACGTCTCGCCCTGTTGCCAGAAGGCACGGGCAACGTCGGCCGCCGGTCCGATCTCTCGCAGTGCGCGCAACACGTCGTCAATTACCCGCGACTCGTCCGGAATCTCCACTCTCGGGCTCACCACGAGATTCAGACGCGTGTAGCCGTCGTCGTCGACTTCCTCCATCTGGTAATCGAGCGGCGAGCCCCCGAAGCGAGCCGGGAGCAACTCCTCCAGCACCTGGGAAATCTCGCTACGCAGCAAGGAGACCCCCTCGCCGACGAGCTTGCCGAAACTCCTCATGCTCCTCAGGTGGGTTGCAAGTCCCAAGTGCTCCAGTGGGCAACCGCATGATCGCTCCTCGAGTATGCCGCAATCGTCGAACTCCACATTCAACAGCATCTTGGGTGCCGACGGGTGCAGCGAAGTAACGTGAAACGACGATACGATCTCGCCGCTGTTCGGCAACTCACGCGGGTAGGCAAGCACGAAGAGGGTATCGAGGGCGACGTGAACGTCGCTCGGGCTCGCCGGGCGGGCGCAGCCGATCCCGATGCGACCCGACTCCGCCGCGCCGTAGTCGGTCATGTGGCGCGCACCGGAGCCGGCAATGCGGCGCGCCTTCGCCGGCGTCAACGGTTCGCCCGCCAGGTAGAGCGTCGTTCCCCCCAGGTCGAGACCCGCCTCCCGCGCGGCAACGGCGATCCGCACCCCGTTGCTCGCCGTTGTGTTCAGCAGCGCCGCACCGTGACGATCCCGAGACTCGATCATCCACTCGGCGATGCGGACTGCGCGATCGAGGGGGACCGGCTCCGGCCACGGCAGGTTCGCGCCGTACCAGCGGCCGAGTGCGATCGTCGTGCTGTTGGCCAGCCGGAACTTCAGTTGCGGCCGGAAGTCCCGGTGAACCAGCGGCGTGAACCAGCGATCCGGCGGCCGGCCCCACTTTGCCCCGCGTAGCACCGCGTTGATACCGCTGCCCGAGGGAAGCGCAGGTCGCCATATCGCGAAGGGAGCATCGAAGACCCCGTGCGCGTCCATCAAGACCATTCGCTGCTCCGCCTGGACGGCCAGATGCGCCAGGTCCGTCGATACCCTGCCCGGCGTTCCGGTGGAACCACCGGTGCTGGTGCCGAAGTAGTGTGACAGGTAGGGATTGTCGAATTGCTCCTGCCGGATGACGATCTCGCGACCGCCGCGCACCACGGGCTCGCGGCCCTTGAACTCCTCGAAACTCAAGTAGACGCCGGCCTCGCGCAGCGATCGGAGGGCCCCCTCGATGCCCCGACCCTTTACAAGCGCCCGGAAATCCCCGTACTCGCAGCCGGCTGCCCTCAGCAGCTCGAGGTAGGGACTCTGCGAGTAGCCGAAGAAGCCCCGCTCGGCGACGCGGAGCAGAGAGCCTTCGCGATCGGCCAGCCGGCGCGCCATCGCGGCGCGCGCCTCCTCGAGCGTCGTGGGGTTGCGCAGATAGGGACGGAGACCGGCGAGAAAGCGTCCATACATCCGCAACTGTCGTAGGGCTCTCAGGTACGGCCTCTCTCGTTGCCCACCGTCGAACTCGCTCGCGGAAGCCTCGACGCCGCGTGTCGCGGAAAGTCAGTCATTCCTCGTCGCCGGTGTCAGGTCCTGAGTGCGAGCGCGCTGGAGGTATCCCGACTCGGTTGCGGGGCTGAAGAAGCCATCGGCTCTCAGGCTAGCGGCAGCGTCGGCCACGCATTGCACGTAACGCTCCCTGGTGAGCTCCTCACCCCGCTCGAGCAAGCCCAGTCGCCACCAGGCCTCGGTCGGCGTCTCGCGGAAGTCAAAGGCACCGTTGCGGTTCATGTCCACGAACACGCGTTGTTCGTCCAGCGGTTCCAATCCCTGTCCTGTGAACCATGCGAACGCGGTCGCGCCCGCTCCGTTCTGCGGATACGGATAGTACACACCCAGGGGACAGGCGACTTCGGGGTATGCGATTGCCGGGTTTTCGATCACTCCGTCCCCATCCACGTCGCCGATCATCGACCAGTCGGACCTCGACGGAGCCGGCTCGCGTCGGCCCTCGACAAGCGCGTCCAGCATGTCGATGGCTCCGTCCATGACCAGCGCCACGTCGAGCACCTGGATGTTCCCCGAGCGGTTGTCGGGGGGTAGGCGTTCGCCGCCGTTGTGACTCATCTGCCGGATCTCGAACATGCGGAACTTCGAGCCGAGTCCCTTTTCCAGCAGAATGCGGGCGTTCAGGCGCTTGTTGGCGAGATAGGAGTCTGTCACCCACGGCGGACGATTCGGCGCGCGCGTCCAGATGGCGTTGTACATCTGGTGCACGATCTCCAGCTGGGGCCGGAAGGCCTCGCGACCGGTGTCGTCGGCGAAGAGGACGTCCTCCCCGTCCTGCATGATGACCGGGAGCCAGAGGCCGGTGGCGGCATCGTCGAGCAGGAACCCGTCAAACACCGGCTCGTCGCGCGAATCCGCGTTCAAACCGGGGGTGTAGTTGAGGCTTCGTCCGATGCGCGCCCCGGCGGAATGCCCGTAGAGGTAGGTCCTGGATGGCCGGGCGCCAAGGCGCTCCGCCAGCGCCGCTTCGGCGACGGCCGCGAAGTCGAGAATGATGGAGGACGTATCGTTGAACGCTACCCAGTCAACGACGGACCCGTCCTCGAGCGTCGCGCTGATCTCGCCGATTCCCTGCTCGCTCGTGCGCTTGGTGACAGCGACCGCGTAGCCCTTCGACAGCATGAGCCTGTCGATCTTGTCGAAGGCCGCCAATGGAGCCTCGGGATCGTGATACTGGTCCCACACCTTCAACGCGCCGCCGCGGAACGAGCGTCCCCGGCCGTGTGCCGTGACCCACAGCTTGCCGTTCCAGTCGGCTCTGTTGCGCGGGTGAAGCAGCAGAACCGCAGCTCCCTTGTCGCGCTCGTATCGAGCGATGGCGAGGTGACGTTCGCCCGGCGTCCCGGCCTGCTCGAAGATCAACTCCGGCCCGTTCGTCAGGTACTCGTGGTACGGACCTTCCTCGGTGACGTAGCCTTCCGCTGTCCCGTTCAGCCCCAGATCCACGCGGGCGTGCGCCCGTAACTCGTAAACGACGTCCGCCTCCTGCAGCAAGCACGATTCGGGCCCGACCGCGGCACCCGAGACGGACCGGGGGGCCGGCAGATAGTGATCACAGGGGGTCGAGGACCGCGGCGCTCCTGCGTTGCCCTCGAGCGGCGCGGTTGCGGCCATCAGAAGCAGAGCGGCAGCCACTCGCTGGCGGGACCGCCCTCGGAATCTGTCGCGAAGCCTCGAAATGTCTTTCATCGGCGGGCCGGGATCGGAACCAGCAAGAGAGCTCAGGCAGCGGTTCTGTGGGACGGCAGGTTGTCAGCGGATACCGCTGATCTCGTCGTAGGCAACACCCAGGTTCGTCGCCAGACGGGCCGGCTCCGCCAGGTTTGCGAAGCGCCCCATGCGTGTGTTGGGAATGAAATCCACCGTTTCCTCGCGTGACATGCCAGCGTCGAAAGCGACCTGGGCGAGCGCAACGATCTCGTCGAAGTACGTGTTCTGTACATCGAGGTCGTGGGTCGTGGCATGCAACGCGCCGTCCGCCGGCACGATCATCGCCTCCGGCCCGCACAGCTCTCGCGTACGCCCGAGGCATCGTTGCCAGCCGCGGATGCTGCCCCCCCGCGGCGCATCGATCAGCGGGTGCGCGTCGATGTACACGAGGTTACCGGCATGCGCCGTACGATGCTCCGGTATCCACACGACGACGTCGTTATCGGTGTGCGCATTGCCGAAGTGATGCAGCTCCACCGCAACGTCGCCGACGCTCAGCTCGAGGGCATCGCTGAAGACCGTCGAAGGGCCGAAGTTCCCGGGGACGATGCCGTCGATGCTGGCGACGTGGTCGTCGAAGTCGAGCAACGCCGAGCGGCGGCCTTCCTCGGTGTGAGCTTCGGCCGAGATCTGGCTCCGCCGGCGCTCGATCAAGCCGCCGCCGGGATCCTGGAGCAAGGCCTCCAGCACGCCCTCCACTGCGGACACGATCCTCGGTCCGGCGCGCCGGTGCGCGATCAACGGAACGTCCGCTGCGAAGGCGATATTGCCGCCGGTCTGGTTGGCGTGGTGGTGCGTGTTGACCACCGCGGTCAGCCGACTTCCGTCCGCCTCCACCTCGCGACGCAGGGTCGTCCCGAGCCCATAGCCCTTGCAGTCAACGAGCAGCGACTCTCCGGCGGAGGTCACCAGAAGCGACGCCCCACCGCCACCTCGGGCGACACGCAAACCTTCGGCCAGCGACTCCCAGGCAAAGTACGTTGGGCCGGATTGTTGCACTAACCCGGCGGCGGGCGAGAGAAACGAGGCGTACCGGGCGGCGAACGCCGTCGACACGGTCAGAAAAGCCCGACGTGAGATCATGCCGTCACTTCCTGCTGGGGAGCTTGGCACCGCCTGCAGCGGTGAGGACGCTCGATTGTCTCCCTAAGGAGCGGCCGGTTACAAGTAACCGGCGTGACCACGCAATGCACGCGGTGGGCGAGAGGAGAAGGCGCCCGGCGTGTCCGGCGGCGTCAACGCACGCATCTCGGCGTGCCCTCGCCGGTTTCCGGCGGAAGGGCGACGAGAAGGACCCGCTCGGTCTATCGTTGCGTACATGTCCGAACTGCACGTCGTGTTCGGTACCGGCCCGGTGGGGCGCGCCGTAGCGCGCGAGCTGTTGTCGCGGGGTAAAAGTGTTCGCGTCGTCAATCGCTCCGGTGGCGGCCCTGTTCCGGACGGCGCGGAGCTCCGATCGGGCGACGCCGCCGACCGGAATTTCGCCCGCTCCGCGTGCAGCGATGCGGTTGTCGTCTACCAGTGCGCCGCACCTCCATACCATCGCTGGCCGGAGCTCTTCCCTCGTTTGCAGGCCGGGGTCGTGGCGGCCGCCGCGGCCGCCGGCGCGAGGTTGGTGTCGATGGAGAACGTCTACATGTACGGTTCGCCGTTCGGCAAACCCCTCACCGAACGCCGCCCCACCACGGCAACCACCCGCAAGGGCAGGGTGCGAACCGAGATGGCGGAGACTCTGATGGCCGCGCACAAGAAGGGACGGGTGCAGGTGGCGATCGGCAGGGCATCCGACTTCTTCGGCCCCGAGGTTTACCGCTCCGCCGTGGGGTCGCGCGTCTTCGCCGCGGCCCTGCGCGGTCAAGCGGCGAGCGTCCTCGGCGACATCGCGCTGCCCCATACCTACAGCTACGTCCCGGACATCGCCCGCGGCCTCGTTGTTCTGGGCCAGCGTGACGAGGCGCTTGGCGAGGTCTGGCACCTGCCGGGCCCGGAGACCGTGAGCACGCGGGAGTTCCTCACGATGGTGTTCGCCGAGGCCGGCCACCCGACGCAGTTCCGGCGAGCCAGCAAGCCGATGCTGCGGTTTCTGGGATTCTTCAAGCCCGAGATCCGCGAGCTCGTCGAGATGATGTATCAATTCGAGGAGCCGTTCGTCGTCGACCATTCGAAGTTCGTACGTGCTTTCGGCGACATCGCCACGCCGCTGACCGAGGCGGTTCGCACGACCGTGCAGTGGTACCGGAACCAGGCGGAACCGCAGACCGTGCCAGGCGATGTCGCCGCGGGAGAACCCGAGGCTGCACCAGGCGAGGTGACAGCGGCAGAGGCGGGCAGCGAATCGGAGTGTGCCGCCGATCAGAAGTCGATCGAGTAGGTCATCTTGGCGATGAGCTGGTGGTCGGCAACGCCGTCGTAGACTTCGTCCCACAGGGTGGAGCTCTTGTACACCAGGTAGAAGCTGTCGATCTCGCTGATGACGAAGCGCAGTCGCGCATACACCGACATGCGACCCGAAACGCTGTTGTACTGCACCAGCGAGTTGGTCAACCAGCGCTCGTTGAAGTTGTAGGTTACGCGCGTGGTGACGGTGTGGGTATCGAAGATCCCGGTCGGCAGGTCGACGTGGTTGTAGCTGTAGCTCGGCGACAGCGTGAGTTTCTGGTTGAAGCGGATGGTGCCGCCGGGGCTGTACGACGTGCGGGTGCCGTCCCAGTACCCGCCCCAGCTCACCCGCATGCGGCCACTGAGCTTGCGCGCATTGTAGCTATCGAAGCTCAGCCAGTAGCTGGTGGTCTTGTAGTCGCCGGGCGATACGAAGATGCCGTCCTCGAAAGAGATGTAGAACGTACGATCGAGTCGTTCGAGCTCTTGCCCCACGTTGAACGTGATGCGGTCGCCGGACTGGAAGCTGGCGTTGGCCATGAAGCCGCCGCCCTGCTCCAAGAAGCCTCCCTTGGTGTCGGCGAGGTAGTTGAAGCTACCGTTGAACCGAAACTGGCGGATGAACGGGGCGAAGCCCGGCCGGGGACTCCAGCCCAGACGGTAGCTCTGCTTGGCGATGTCCCGGCGGCGGATGAATCCCAGCTCGGTGCGGAAGTCTTCGTCGATCCGCTGATAACTTCCGGAGACGTCCCACAGGTCGCTGTTCCAACCGGCGCCGAAACGCCCCGTGATCGGATTGTCCGACTTGTCCGGATCGGCCTGCAGGTAGTCATCGTCCAGCACACCGGCGATCTCGCCGCTGAATGCAAGGTAATCGAAGAAGCGAAAGCTGGCGTCGACACCGGCCACCCGGTTGTACTCACCCGCGCCCTGCGCGTTGGTGAAGATCATGCCGACGCTGGAACGTTCGAATATGTCCTGCCTGAGACGCAGCACCGTGAAGTTCTGACCCGGGTCGAGGTCCTCGATGTCCTCGTACTCGGAATCGCCCGTTTGCGCGTTGACGAACCCGATCGTCGTACTGCCGATCTTGCCGGTGAGCTTGGCACCGTAGATCATCGGCACCGGATCGCCACCGGCGAGGCCGATGTTGCGCGAATGGTACAGGCTGACGTCGGGCCCGCCGCCGAACCCGCCGCGTCCACCACCGCCGCTGCCGAAGGCGAAGTTGCTCGATGACTCGAGGAAGAACTCGCGCTTTTCGGGGAAGAAGAGCGGGAAACGGGTCAGGTTGACGCGCTCGGTGTCGTCTTCGACCTGAGCGAAGTCCGTATTCGCGGTGAAGTCTGCGGTCAAGTTGGATGTGAGCTGGACCTTGAAGTTCTCCACGCCGAGGTTGCCGTCGGCCTCGTTGCGCGGCGTGTCGGTGACGTTGAACTGCGATCCGCTGCCGGTAACGTAGGGTTGGAAACGGAATCGCTGCGTCAAGCCGAGCTCGCGCAACCCCACCAGGTTGCCGGACTGCGAGACGAAGTTGAAGGTGAAACCACGCCGGTAGTTGGCCCAGTTGATCTCTTCGTTCTTCCGTGTGATCTCGCGCTTGAAGTCGATTCCCCAGACGTGTGAGCCCGTCTGGTAACGCAGCGAGCCGAGGGGGATGCGGATCTCGGCGAACCAGCCTTCGTCGGTCCGCGTCACCGCGGCGTCCCAGCGCTCGTCCCAGTCGGAATTGATGTTGCGCTCGTTGCGGATCTCGGCG
This sequence comes from uncultured bacterium, assembly GCA_965365185.1. GTDB lineage: Bacteria > Acidobacteriota > UBA890 > UBA890 > UBA890 > CBDCGW01. Next base: position 7,663 of record CBDUAS010000051.1, read on the forward strand.
TCGTATTGCGTCCCCAGCGCGTTGACGCGGAACAGATAGCCGTTGCGCCGGTCGTGGAAGGTATCGAGGATCACGGCCATTGTGTCGTCCGTGTCCAGGCGGCTGTCGCGCCGCAGGTCCGTGGCGATGATCCTGTCCGGCTCGCTGTCGTACATGTACCAGGCGAAGTAGAGCGCTTCGTCGTCGTACAGCATGCGCACCTCGGTGCGCTCCGAGCCTGGCTGGGCGTTGTCGGGCTCTCGCTGCAGGAAGTCGGTGACAGGCTCGGCGAAGTTCCATTCCGGGTCGTTGAGCAAGCCGTCGATCACCGGTGGGGCGTTCGTGTAGGTGACCGTCATCTTCTTGCCGGCGATGGCCGCAACCTGGGCGTCGTAGGCCGGATCGTCCTCGAACACGCGGTCGTCGGCATCGGTCGGCGACTCGGCATCGCCCGGATTGCTTCCCTCGCCGTTCTCGTTGTTTACGAGCTGGCCTCGTTGCCCCGAGCGCTGCGCTGCTTCCCGGAGAGCGGCACGCATGTCGAGCGTGACAGTGGTTTGCTCCTGAGGCCCGCCCCTGCCCTGGGCCGCGTTGGCAACGGCCGGCGCACCCAGCAGCAGTGCCAGAAACGCAACCAGAACAAGCCGGACCTTACTCATATCGGAGCGCCTCGATGGGGTCGAGCCGTGACGCGCGGAAGGCAGGGTAAAAGCCGAAGATGATGCCGATCAGTGCCGCAAAGCCGAAGGACATGACAACGGCGTCGGGGGGAATGACCATCGTCCAGCCGAAGCTCTCGGAGAGCTGGTCGGAGGCCACCCACGCGAGCGCAATACCCAACGCTCCACCCAGGCACGATAGCACGACCGCCTCGATGAGAAACTGGAGCTGCACGCTCCCGCGGGTGGCACCGATGGACTTGCGGATGCCGATTTCCCGTGTGCGCTCGGTGACGGACACCAACATGATGTTCATGATGCCGATGCCGCCCACCAGCAGACTGACGGCGGCGATGCCGGCCAGCAGATACGTGAACGTCTGCTGGCTTTCCTGCAGCACCTCGAGAAACTGAGTCTGGCTGCTGATCGAGAAGTCGTTCTCGGCATCCGGGCGCAACCTGTGCATGCGGCGGATGATCGTTTCGATCTCAGCCATCGCCGCGGTGATCAGGTTGTCGTTGGCGACCTTCACCTGGATGTTGGAGAGCCGATCGGTACCGAAGACGCGCCACTGCGACGTAGAAAGCGGAATCCAGGCCTGCTCGTCAGGATTGGACCAACCCGTTCCGGAGCCCTTTTCTTCGAAGACCCCGATGACCTCGAAGGGAATGCCGCGGATGCGGATCTGTGCGCCCACCGGGTCCACGCTGGGGGGGAAGAGCTGTTTGGAAAGCTCGCTACCGAGCACGGCGACACGGCGCCGGCCGTCGGCCTCGGCCTGTGTCATGAACCGTCCTTGCGCGATCTCCCAGCTATTGACGTCAGCCCAGTTGGCCCAGGTGCCGACGATGCGCGAAGACAGGTTGACGTTGCCGTACTCGATCTGGGCTTCGCGCTCGAAAATGGGCACGACGTCGGTGATCGTGCGGCTCTTGGCTTGAATCTCGCGGGCGTCCTCGATGGCGAGGCGCTCGGATCGCCCGCGGGCGCCGCTGGAGCCGCGTCCGAAGCCTTGACGGACGGTCAGAACGTTGGTGCCGAGGGCGGAAATACGGGATTCGACCGCCGATTGGGCACCGGTGCCGAGGGCTACCATCGTGATGACCGCCGCCACGCCGATGATGACACCGAGCATGGTCAGGATCGATCGCATCGGGTTGGCCCGCAGGGACCCGAGCGCGACCCTCATGATCTCGAAGTACAGCATCGTTCGTCCCCCGGCCGGACGCAGCCGCGCCCGGCCTCGTTTGTCAGCGGCCGGTGCCGGGCACCACGGCGCTCCGCCGCATATACCGTTCGCGCGCGCTCTGTTGTGATCGCAGCAAGGAATTGCTCGGCAACAAGACCAGCTCGTCGCCCGGCTCCAGGCCCTCGAGCACCTCCGAAACCTCCCAGTCGCGCACGCCGACGAGGATCCGTCGCGCTGTGATCCGACCGTCCGCACCCATCATGAAGACGACGCCGGGCTCTCGCCGTACGTCCTCCGCAGCGCGGTCTTCGCGGCTCGCCGGGACGCTCTGCAGATCGTCGCGAGCGGCGCTGCCGCGTCGCCCGCCCATCTCGGCCATCATGCGCTCCCGCTCTTCCGGCGAAGCGTTGCGCATCCGCTCCCGCATGGCTTCACGCTCGCCGTTCGTCGCCTCACCGAGCTCGGCGTTTCCGTTGTCGGCACCGCCGCTGGCAGCCTTGCCGTGATCGCCGCGAGCGTTGGCGGCTCGCTCATTCTCACCGCTCACAGCCTGTTTTTCATTCCCTTTTTCCGCGTCTACAGAGCTCGGCGTCGTCGCGACGTCGGCGACGGTGGTTGCCACCGCTGCGCCTGCTTGCGGTTCGTCCAGGGCCAGCAGTCTGATCACTTCCCGGCTGTTCTCGACGGAGCGGATCGCCTCGTTGGCCACGGCCAGCACTCCGGGACGCTCGTGGATGATGATGCTGACGTCCGCGTTCATTCCCGGAAGCAGCAGGCCCTCGCTGTTGTCGATCCGCGACAGCACCGGAAACGTGGTGACGGACTGTTGCACGACCGCCTGGGGCTCGATCTTCATCACCTCGCCCTCGAACCTCATGTCGGCGAAAGCTTCCACCGTGCTCTCGACCCGCAGGCCCGGCTTGACGTCGCCGATGTCGATCTCATCGACCAGCGTACGGATCTCGAGCTCTGAAAGATCGGCCATTTGCAGCAGAACCGTTCCGCCGGAGACGTTGTTGGTGCTCGACGCGATGATCTGCCCCTGCTCCACAGATTTGGCGATCACGGTGCCGCTGATCGGCGCCCTCACCATGGTGTCGGCAAGTCGGTCGCGGGCGAGCTCGAGCGAGGCCTCTGCGCGGATGAACGCTGATTCGGCGCTGGAGTAGCTTTGCTTGCTCGCCTCCAGGTCGTTCTCGGAAATGAGATCCTGGGCCCGTAGCGACTCCGCGCGGTCGAACTGCTTACCGGCGATCTCGAGGCGAATCCGCGCCGATTCGAAGTCGGCCTCTGCTTGCTTGAGCTCTTGGTCGAGGATGCGTGTATCCACCTGCGCGATCAGATCGCCGGCGCGCAGGAAGTCCCCCATCTCGACGGGCATCTGGAGTATCTCTCCCGACGCCTTGGACTTGATCTCGACGATCCTCACCGGCTGCAGCACGCCCGTCGCCGAAACCGAGACGGTGATATCGCGCACCTCTGCTACCACCGTGGTGAGCTCGCCGAGGTCTTCGTCCTCGGCCTCCGCCGTGTATTGCTGGTAGGCGTAGTACGTGCCGCCGGCAAGACCGACGAGAAGTACGAGCTTGAGCGTGGTGCCAAACAGTTTCTTCAGTGCTTTCATCGTACGTTCGTTCGCGTGCGTTCACGCGATGCGGGAGCCGGAGTGCGTGAAAGCTCGGAGAAGAGAATCGGCGCGCCAGCCGAAGTCCATGCCGCTCCCCATTAACGACGGGACACGCCTGACGCGCCGTTCTGAACCCTT
>CBDUAS010000052.1:0-11193 GCA_965365185.1 uncultured bacterium
GCCGGTTGAGCCCCCGGGTCCGCGATCGTCCCGAGCGCCGGATCGGCGGCCTGCTGCTGGCCGGCGATCTCGCCGATGCGGTTCTGCCCGCTCAGGGTCATCATCTCCAGATCTTCGACAGCGATGTTCGACGTCTGGATGATGTGCGGCGTGATCGACATGATCACGTCGAATTGCAGCACCTCGTCCTCCGTGGAGCCGAAGAGATTGCCGAGGACCGGGATTCGGGAGAGTCCCATGACCCCCTGCATGCTGGTGCGCTCGTCCTCGCGCAACAGCCCGGCGAGAACGTTGGTTTCTCCTTCGCGCAGGCGCAGCGCGGGGTTCACCTTTCGCGTGGTGAACACGGGCAGCTCGAGGGTCGGCGTCACCCGCTCGGTACGGCTCACCGCCGAGATCTCCAGCTCCAGCTCGATGGTGACCTCGCGGTTGTGGTGAACCCGTGGCGTCACCGTCAAGACGATGCCTACCTCGCGGTAGGTGGTCGAACTGAACGGCACCACGTTGCCCCCTACCGTGCCCGTGGTGCTGAACGTGGTCTGCACGACCGGGATTTCCTCGCCGATCAGAAGATTACTGGTAATGCCCTCGGATATACGCAGGCGGGGCTGCGCCATGACCTTGAAATCGCCCTCTTCGCGCATGAACTGGTAGCGGATCGACGGGATCTGGAAAAACCAGTCGGTTGCGTTGATCGAGCGCAGATCGTTGAGCGATATGCCGCCCAGCGCCCCCGTGTCGGCGTCCGCCACCCCCTGGGCCAGCGCCTGGTTGACCCCGTATTCGCTCAGAGAAACACCGAACTCGCGCATCACCGACCGGTCGGCCTCGAGGATCTCGATCTCCAGCATCACTTCCCCGCGCGACTTGTCGAGCCGGCGCACGATCTCCGCCGCGTCGACCAGCCGCTCGGGTGTATCACGCACCGTCACGGCATTGAGCTCGGGAGTCTCCACGATGCTGGCGTTTTCGAGAATCTGACGAAGCCCTTCGCCGACCGCCTCGGGCGTGGCGTTCGAAAGGTAGAAGGTGCGGATGGCGAGATTCTCGTACTCCGCCCGCTTGTCGGGCGTCGCCGGAATCACCAGCAGCGTGGTGGGGTTGATCACCTTGTAGAAGTGACCGTTGGTGATCGACAGCAGGTCGAGTGCCTGCTGAAACTCGACGTCGTCGACCTCGAAGGAGGTCACGAGGTCCTGGATCTGGCCGTCAAACAGCACGTTGATGCCGCCGATCCGACCCAGGGTGCGGTAGATATCTTTGATCGAGGTGTCTCGAATGCTGACGCTGAACATCTCGCTGGTTCCGGGCTCGAGCTCGAGCTCCGGCGGCATGCCGACGGCATCGAGCGCCGTGCTGAGATACTCGTCGGGCGGGATCGGCGCCTCCCCTGACTCGCTCTCGCGCATGAGCCGGAGGTATTCGCCGCGAGCGAGCTGGTTGGTCGGGTCCATCTGCAGCACTACCTCGTATTCCATCTCGGCACCGCTGAAGTTCCCGTCGGTCCACATCTTGCGTGCCTCGGCGAGGTGGAACTCGGAGGAGTTGAGGCGCGCGTTCTGCAGCATGATCTCCGCGTGCGTATCGCCGGGGTCTTCTTCGAGAGCTTGTTGGTAGTAGACGATCGCCGCATCCCACGCGCCGCGCGCGTACGCTCCGTCAGCCTGCACCACGGCGCTCGGTGTGCTGGCGCAGCCGCCCGCCGCGATTGACAGGATCAGCAAACTCGCCAGTAACGCCCCGAACGTCGCCCGGAGCTCCACGCCGCCCTGCCGCCGGCGAAAGCCAGGGGCGTTGATCGCCCGCCGGGTCCGCGGCTCCGCTCTCACACATCTCATGGTCTTTTCCCATTCGTGCCGCCACCCCCCCGGCTGACCGGCAGGCGTCGGCGTGTGCCCTTGAATTCGATTTCCACAAACGACTCATCGACGATGGCCACCAGGTAGCCGGGCCCGACGTGGCTCCCTTGGCGGGCAAAGTACATCTCCGCGCCCTCGCGCAGAAGGGCCAAAGTCCCGTCGCCGGTTTCGACGTAGCCCAGGTAGCGGAGCTCGGCTCCGATGGGCGATTGCTCCGGCACGGTCTCCCCCGCGCCGGGATCGGTCTGCACCGGGGCCGGCGCGGCGCCGCCCGCGGCTGTTGCGGTCGCTATCGGCGCCGTCGAAAAAAGGTCGCGCCTCGGTGGTCCGACGGGGGTCTGGCGCTCGAACCATTCGAGATGCAGGTCCACGGGCCCGGCCTCCTGCAGGAAGAGCGCCAGCTCAGACTCCTGCGGAGCCGCGATTGCGACGGTCGACGGACGCGCTTGATACGTCGACCAAACCCACAGTGCGACCAGCACCCACACGGCGACCAGGACACCGAGGATCAGCTTCTGTCGTCCCTGCTTCATGGCCTCACCGTCGCATCCGCGCGTAGCAGCGCCACCAGCGTCAGCTCCACGGAAAGCACTGCACCTCCGGAGCCACCCATTTCGACCCGGTCCACGTAGAGCAGCCCCGGACCGTCCCGCAGGCTCTCCATCCAGCTGCGGATCGCGGCATAGGACCCGGCGCCGAACGCCGCCATCTGCCAGCGGGTGGCGTTCAACTGCTGCACCGGCTCCTCCGAGTGGTCGACGCGCTCCAGGCGCACGCCGGCCGCATCGGCCGTGTCACGCAGGTGCCGCAGAACCTCGGACCAGCTCGACGCGTCGATCAGCTTCTCGTCGAGAAACACACGCAGGTCGTTCGTTGCAGCGAGCGCGCCGCGTCCCATCGTTTCCAGGGAGCGCACCTCGTGTCGTACGGCATGAAGGTCGCTCTCGCTACGGTCATACAGGGCCTGCGCGGCCGACCGCTCGCTCCAGCTCGGATAGGTTCGCGCGGCGAATACTGCCGCGTTGGCCAGGGTCACCAGCAGAGCGATGACGGCGGGGAGAACGATTCCCTTTCGTTGCGTCATGCGCATCGCCATCACCTGCGGTCCAAAGAGGGAGGCCGGAAGAGCAACGACAGCACGAGTTGATCCGCGCCCTCCGCGATCTGCTCGCTGACCGGCGTGATGTCGCGGATCGATTCATTTCGGCGCAGATCCTCGACGAGAGCGAGTGCCTGCGCCTGGCTGCCCGCGCGGATACTCACCTCCGCTCGCAGCCCGTCCTCGGAGCTCGCCAGTGAGAGCCTTTCGACGATGAGACCGGCCGGCGCCGTGGTCTCGAGGGCCTCGAGCAGGGTAACGGGCTCGACGGCGCCGCGGACGATGAAGTCGTTTGCCACCCCGACCCTGTCGGAAAGCTCGCGGAGAACCACGGGGTCGAGCGCCGCGTTCAGTTCGTCGAGACGCGCACGCAGCACGGAGGTCTCCCGCGAAAGCAGCTCGGCGTCACCGCGGATCGTCGCTGCCGGCGCGCTGTCCGGAAGCGCCCAGATCAGATGCGCCGTCGTCAGCGCCAGGCCGAACAGCACCGACAGCATCAGCAGGGACGCGGACCGGCGGCGGGCAGCCGCCGGATAGAGCGCCAGGTTGGTGCCGATCTTCATGTTCCGGCCTCCGCGGCACGCAAAGCCCCGGCCAGCGCTCCGGTGCGCGCGCCGCTCTCGGCTTCGCCCTGCGCGGCTGGAGACAGCGACCAGCCACGATCCGTGAGCGCCGCACGCAAGCCCTGGTCCTCGGCCGCAAGGCCCATGACCGTGGCTCGCCCGGGCTCCGCGCCGAGGCGTTCGCCGACGTAATCGAGCGTCTCCATGACGGCCTCGACCAAATGCGCTTCGCGCGGCGGTAGCGGCCGCGTGCGGATGAACAGTGGCGTGCCGGAGCGTGACAAGAGGCAGCCGAGCGTATCGTCATCCGCGTACACGAGCAGATGCTGTCCGGCCTCGTCGTCGACACCCCAACCGCAGGCGAGTGTGGCAGGGAGGGTTCGCACGACCGGGCCGAGGGGCTCGGCAGCATCTTCGTACTGGCGCAGCACGTCGCGATGCGCGGCGGCCAGGAGCAACCGGGCCGGGCCGTCGCCGTCGAAAAGTCGCGTATCGACCAGCGCCTCGTCGGCCGGAAACGGCAGCGCATCCCGGAGCGCCCAGCGAATGATCTCTCCACTGACTTTCTTCCCGGGAACCTCGTCGGCCTCGATCGGCACGATGCGCAGCTTGGCGCAGGCATCGGGGAGCACCAGCGTAACCCTGCCGACCTTGCGCGGCGCCGCACCGGCAATCTGCTGCACCGCCGGGCGCAGCACAGTCGGGTCGAGGTTCGCCCCCTGCAATCGGGGACGGACGGCATCGTGCGGTAGGTCGACCTGCAGGTGCCACGGCGGAACGCCGGAGCGTCCGGGCATCATTGCCGCGGCAGTCCGCGAGGTCACCTGCAAAGCGCAGTCGGGTCCGGACCACGTCGCCAGCATGCTCATTTCACGAAGGTTACCTTGTTGATCTCCTCGAGCGTCGTCTCGCCGGCGCGAACTCTCGCCAGGGCGGCATCGCGCAGCAGCACCATTCCCCGGGTCAACGCCAGCTTCTTGATGTCGGCGGCCGAGCGACGCTGCAGCACCATCTCCCGGATCTCGTCGTCGACGTCGAGAAGCTCGGCGATGCATGTCCGGCCCTGAAAGCCGGTGCCGAAGCACTCGCTACAACCGGCCCCCTGGTAAAGCGTCGTGCCCGCCAAATCGGCCTCGGAGAGGCCGGATTCCGCCAACATCTCGGGAGTCGTTTCGACCGGCTCCCTGCAGCGCGGGCAGATCAGACGCACGAGCCGCTGGGCGAGCACGCAGTTGAGCGCGGACACGAAGTTGTAGGGCTCGACCCCCATGTTCAGGAGCCGCCCGATGACGTCGACGACGTTGTTGGCATGTACGGTGGTAAACACCAGGTGCCCGGTCAGCGCGGACTGCACCGCGATGTGGGCCGTTTCGGGATCACGGATCTCTCCGACCATGATCTTGTCGGGGTCGTGACGCAGGATCGACCGCAGCCCACGAGCAAAGGTGAGCCCCTTCTTCTCGTTCACCGGTATCTGCAGGATCCCGGGCAGCTGGTACTCCACCGGGTCTTCGATGGTGATGATCTTGTCTTCCTCGGAGCGGACCTCCGACAACGCCGCATACAAGGTCGTCGTCTTGCCGCTGCCGGTGGGCCCGGTCACCAGAAACATGCCGTACGGCTCGCGGATGTACCTGCGTACCTTGTGCAGGTCGCGGCCCTGGAGGCCGAGCAGGTCGAGCCGCAGCTCGCTGAACTGTTCGGCCAGGTACTCCTTGTCCAGAATGCGAACCACCGCTGCCTCGCCGAACACCGAGGGCATGATCGAGACGCGAAAGTCGATGCTCCGGCCGCGCACCTTGAGCTTGAAGCGTCCGTCCTGCGGCACCCGTTTCTCGGCGATGTCGAGGTCGCTGATGATCTTCAGCCGGCTGATCAACGGCTCGTGCACGTCGCCGCTGAGCGGGTCCATCGAGGGGTAGAGAACGCCGTCGATCCGATGCTTGATCCACAGGGCATCCTCGCGGCGTTCGATATGGATATCCGAGGCTCGCCGCTGGATGGCGTTCAGGATGGTCGTGTCCAGCAATCGGATGATCGGCGGGCTGCTCTCGGTCGCCAGCCTTTCCAACGTCAGGCTGTCGTCGTCGATCTCGATGACGGTGTCGAGCTGGCGCATCGGCGCCGTGAGCTTGTCCAACACCCGGCCGCTGCTGTCGGCACGCCGCAGCGCCTCCTCGATGTCGGCTTCGGCGGCCGCGTACACCAGCAGCGGAACGCCCAAACGGTCTTCGAGAGCATCGATCGCCGGCAAATCCCCGGGATCCGCGATGGCTACCTGCAGCCCTTCTTCCGTGCGCGCGAGCGGCACGAACGAATGGCGCAGCATCAGCTCCACCGGAATCGAAGCGAGCAGGTCGGCATCGAGGCGCATGGAAGCCAGGTCGACCGTTTCGACCGCCCTTCTGTCCACGGGGCCCATCAGCGCACCGCCTGAACGACGTTGAACAACGGCAGGTACACGGCCAGAACGATGGCCGCGATGATCAGCCCGATGACGACCAGCAGGGCGGGCTCGAGGATCCGGACGGCTGCCTGGAGCTGGCCGTCGAGCGCCTCATCGTAGTACTGCGCCACTTCTTCCAGCATGTCGTCGAGACCACCCGTCGACTCGCCTACCTGGATCATCTCGATGGCCATCGGGCCGACCAGGTCTCTTCCTTCCAGTGCCCTGTGCAATGGGCTCCCGGAGCGCACCAGCTCGATGGCGTCGCTCAAGCGATCGCGAAAGAGGGGGCTGGGGATGGCGCGACGGGTGGCTTCCAGTGCCGGCAACATCGTTGTCCCCCCGCGGAGCAGGACGGAGAGCGTACGGGTGAACTGAACGCCGAGGTAGCGGCGCTGCGCAGCACCGACGATGGGGATCCTGAGAACGGCGCGGCCGATCAGCGACCTGCCGGCGTCCGTAGGCGCCCAGAACGTGCCGGCGACGATCGCCGCGGCCAGGAGAGCCAGCCACAGGGGCCACGCTGCGGTGATGCCCGTGGATACCCCGAGGAGCAGCCGCGTCAGCCACGGGAGCGCGGCGTCGTAGGAGGAGTAGAACGCGGCGAAGCGCGGCATCACGTACGTCAACAGCACCAGGACGACCCCGAGCGAAAGGGTCAACAGAACCGCCGGGTAGACCAGGGCGCCGACGACGCGCTTGCGCAACTCGATGTTTCGTTCGAGGTAGGCGCTGTAGCGACGCAGAGAACCTTCGAGGTCGCCGCTCGCCTCGCCAACGCCGATGTTCGTAACGTAAAGAGCCGAAACGAGGTCCTCCTCCGCGGCGAATGCCTCCGACAGTCCGTCGCCGCCCTCGACGCGATTGCGCACGCGCTCGAGCAAGTCACCGAGTCGCGATCCGGCGCGCCTCTCCTGCAGAAGAGCAAGCGCCCGGACGACCGGCATGCCCGCCTTCACCAGGGCGGCGAACTCACGATTGACGATGAGGAAGTCCTGCGCCGGTACGCCGCGCGGACGGGGCCTCGGTAGCTGCAGCCCGGCGCTCTTCCGGCGGACGTCGAAGACGCTGTACCCCTGTTCCTCGAGCGTGCGGCGCAGGGCGGCCGGCGTTTCTGCCGTCAATACCTTCTGGACGACGCCGCTGCCGTCCGGCTGTCCGATGGTGCAGAGATAATCAGACATTGCTTGGCTGCGCAGAGATGGGCATGAGTTACCGATTCTATCTTACGGCCATCACGGAGCGCTTGTATAGACATTCCGCGACTGCACGGCCATCCCCGGCGGGAACTCAGCGGGCGATGCAGATCTCGTGCGGCGTATAGCCGGCGGCGATGGCTTCCTGACGGCTCTTGAACCAGACCTTGTTGGCCGCCGGCAAGTACATCGCCTGGATGCAGTTCAGACGATGGTAGGTGTTGGTGGTCTTGTCGCCGGCAAAGTACGTCTCCAGCGCATTGGGGTCCATCGGAATCGGCGGCGCGTTCGTGGCCGGGGGCTGCTCCTCCGTCCCCGTCTCTGTCCCCGGCTGGCCGGGAGGCCCCCCCCCGGGTGCGGGCGCGCCGCCCGTCGTTGGCGCACCACCCGTCGACGTCGCACCACCCGCTGCCGGGACACTTCCCGCGCCCTGCTCAGCAGCCGCGCGGTTGCGGATGAACTCGCCCATATCCATGGCGGGGTCGAAGCCGACGGCCTGGGTCTCGTTCCCGGACGGCACCGGGAGCATCGCCTGGGGCGGCATCGCGGGCTGCGCTCCAGAAACCGGCGTGCTACCGACGGGGACCGTGGTCGTGCCCGGCGCAGCATTGCCGTTGGCAGTGGCGGCCGTGGCGGTGAGCCAGACGCGGGAGACGCGATGCTCTCTCGTCGAAGCGAGGATCAGGTTGGCCGCCAACGACGCGCGTAGCTGCTCGATGAGGGCGCTCAGCCCGATCCGGTCGGTTTCGATGGTCACCGGCTGCTGGCTCAACTCCGGGGCGACGGAAAACTCCGCGCCGGTCATCTGTACGAGGTGAGCAACGAGATCTTCCAGCGTTACGGACTCCGCCGAGAGCTGGTAGGTGCCGTCGAGGTGGCGAGCCAGCCTCAGCCCGTCCCGCTCGATGAGCTGCTCTGTCTGTTGCGCGGTGGCTGCGTCGGCAACCGATCCCAGGACCACGAATACGACCGCGCCGAGTATCAAGAGCGGGGGGCGCGGGCGGCTTGCAGCGGCATGTGTGCGCATGAGGGATTCACTCTGGCTGCAGGAGGGCAAAAAGATGCTCGCATGCCGGGGCCGGCGCGATCAACCGTCTTCGCCGGATTCGCCGCCCTCCCGGGGACGCGAGAGACCGCTGGCTTGCCACATCCTCACTCCCGTGCCGCAGCGATACCGGCGGGCCCGCGGTACAGGCGGTACGCCGCCGCGCCGGCAAGCACGGTGAGCAACGACAACAAAGAGGATGCTGGCGCGGAGCGCACCGAGAACACCAACACCCAAACGCTCATGGCCACATACACCAGCGGCAACCAGGGGTACATCCGGTCGAGCAATGCGAAATGCCTCCAACCAGGACGCCGCCGGAACTTGAAGAGGGCCAGTATCGAGAGCGCGGTGAACAGGTACAGCGTGAAGCCGATGTAGAAAACCAGGCTGCGGAACGTCGGCATGACGACCAGCAGCAGCGCGCATGCTCCCTGCATCAGCACGGCCACCCACGGGCTCCTCGACCGCGGGTGAACGCGGGCGGCGGCCGCAAAGAACGCCCGGTCCCTTGCCATGGCGTAGTAGACGCGCGGCCCGACGAGGCACATGGCGTTGACGGTCGCCAGCAAAGAAACTGCCATGGCGACGCTGAAAAGCGTCGCCGTGCCCTCGCCGAACAGCCGTGATGCCGCCAAAGAGCCGACGGCAACCACCCCCTCGAGGTCCGCCAACGGCACGGCATATACGTACAAGACGTTCAACGCCAGATACAGGGAAGTCACGACGGCCGTGCCGACACCCAGCGCGACAGGAAACGTGCGATCGGGGTCTTTCACCTCACCGGCGATGTAGACGGCGGCGTTCCAGCCACTGTAGCCGAAGAAGACGAAAACCAGGCTGGACGCGAACTGCTCGAGCACCGAGAAGTCTGAGGCCCTCGCCGTCGCCAGGCCGAGATGGGCGACGTCTCCCGAGCCGATGGCGAATCCCAGAACCACGAAGCCGACGATGACGGCCAGCTTCACCACCGTGAGGAAGGTTTGCACGCGCGCGACCACGAGGGCCCCGAGTACGTTCAGCAACGTCAGGACCGCCACGACGCCGCAGGCAAAAAGCTGTGCCGGGGCGAGATGGAACGTCATCGGGCCGAAGCCGAGCTCGATTCCTGTCGCCGTGAGTCCGAGGTATGCGGAGATCGCCAGCGCAGCGGCGGCAATGGGCGCGGAAAAGCCGGCGAAGAAGCTGACCACGCCGACGATGAACCCCCACGCCGGCCCCCATGCCTCGGACAAGTACACGTACTCGCCGCCGGAGCGCGGAAAGTTGAGCGCCAACTCGACGTAGGACACCGCCCCCGCAAGCGCCAGGATCCCGCCGACCAGCCAGATACCGATGACCAGGCCGGGGGAGCCGAGGTCTCCGGCGAGGAAACCGGTCGTGGTGAAGATCCCCGTACCGATCATGTTGGAGACCACCACCGCGGTGGCCCCGACCGCGCCGACGCGGCGCACCAATGCGTTATGCGCCATCTGACGCTACGCTGCCGGCGCGCGGGCCGCTCAGGGCCGCGGGCCCTTTCTCAGGATCAACTGATAGCCGCGATGCACGATGGAGAACTCCTCACCGTAGATCTGAACGAACATGTCGGTGGCGACGCGCACGCCAGGGTCCAACTCCCAGTCGTAGTCGTCGAAGATGATGATGCCGCCCGGTCTGAGCAAGCGCCGGCAGAGCATGGCGTCCTCGAACACGGTGGCGACATCGTGTCCCCCGTCGACGTAGATCACGTCGTAGGAATCGAACGGGAGTTTTCGTAACTCGAGCTGGGAGTACCCGGCGTAGAGTGTGCTGCGGCCGGAGACGCCGGCACGCCGGACGTTCTCCAGAAAGGTCCTCTTCACCGAATCACCGCTGACATCCGCGAAGCCCGTAAACAGGTCGACGCCCGTCAACGTCGAACTGGGGTGGGTGAAGATGTTCTCCGCCATCCACAGGTACGAGCGCCCTTCGAAGACGCCGACCTCCAGATAGTGGATGTCCGGCACTCCAGCAAGCGGCGCGAGCACCTCTTCCCAGACGGGGATGTTTCCGGAGAACCAATCCTGGGTGAACTCGTATTCGCCGCGAAGAAAATCTTCCGGAGGCTGACCGTCGATCGGGTTCATCGGTTCGAGGCCGTAGGCCATCCAGTCATCACGGGGCTCGACGTGCAAGTTGAACACGCGCAGGCCGAGGGGCCGCTCATCGGCTCCCGCCCCCGTCTCCTTGGGCACGACCACCTTGTCGACCTCGATGAGGAGCTCGACCATGTCCAGCCCCCCGATCAACTTGGTCGGCACATAGATCCGCTGCAAGAACGGACCGGGACGCTCGACGCGAAAGCGCGCCACCTCGATGCGTCCCGGGCCCGGACCGGCCCGTACACTCACCTCCGGTGGCTCCTCCGCCGAGGCGACGTGTGCCTCTGCATGCAGGTAAACGGCAACGCTGCTCCGCGGATTGGGAAACGAGCTGAGCGCGCGCCCCGAGGTCCAGCGCCAGCGCGGCCCGGAAGCCCCAGGCTCCTCCTCGACCGGATACCAGCCGTCGCCGTAGGAGATGCGCAGCCCCGCCTCGGGCGGCTCGATGTCGAGCGCACCGACTCTCGACCGGATCGAACCCGCGCCGCCCTCGCCGCCCGCAAGGGCGATGAGCTGCCCGAGCTGCGGCCGGCGCACCGAAAGCTCGACCGTCACCGGGCCCGGGGGCGCATCGGAAGGCACGAAGACGGTGCGCGGATACTCGATCACGGAGCCGGAGCTCCATGTCGATGTGGGAACGGGAGGCATGTGGCGGTCAGAGAAGACCACTTCGCCGGCCGCATCCACGAAATCGAGGAAGACCTCGTAGTCGTGGGCAATAGCCTCGTTGTCGGGCGCCACTTCGAACCGGTAGGCAAGCTCCAGCGGGCCGCCGGGAAAGGCCCAACGCCGGTCGAGCTCGAGCTGCGGCACGATCATGTAGTTGGGCTGGCGGGCCTGAGGCGTAGCCTCGCACGAGGCC